>JAOZLM010000215.1 GCA_029934815.1 Desulfocapsa sp.
GCCTTGGTCTAGCATTGCATTTACCACCTTTACGAACCCGGCAATGTTTGCACCCGCCACATAATTTCCCTGCACACCATAACTCTCACCAGCATCAACACAAGTGCGGTGAATCGAGTGCATAATCTGCTTCAAACGATTATCCACCTCCTCACGAGGCCAGGACAAACGCATGGAATTCTGGGCCATCTCAAGCCCTGAAACAGCAACACCACCAGCATTAGCTGCTTTTCCAGGTGCATACAAAAGCTTATGTTCCACAAACAGATCAACAGCTTCCGGAACAGACGGCATATTAGCACCTTCTGCGATAACTGAGACACCATTATCCACAAGATTCTTTCCATCCAGCCCATTAATCTCATTCTGGGTAGCACTTGGGAATGCACAATCAGCTTTATGGTTCCAGAGAGGATTGTAGTCTAATGCAGGATCAACTGGCGTATACACAGCATTTGGATACGTCTCAGTATACTCAGACATACGCCCGCGCCGAATATTCTTTAACTGCTGTACAAATGCCAGTTTTTCACGATCAATGCCTTCTTCATCATAAACATAGCCGCCGGAATCAGACAAAGTGATAACCTTACCACCAAGATCAAGCACCTTCTCCGTAGTATACTGCGCAACATTTCCAGAGCCGGAAACCAGACAGGTTTTCCCTTCAAGGGTTTCATTTCTGGTGGCAAGCATCTCTGCTGCAAAATAAACCGTTCCATAACCGGTTGCTTCAGGACGAATCAGACTTCCGCCCCAATCAAGGCTCTTTCCGGTAAGAACACCCGTAAACTCATTACGCAACTTTTTATACATTCCAAACAAGAAGCCGATCTCACGGGCACCAACGCCAATATCACCCGCAGGAACATCTGTATTTGGTCCGATATGTCTGGCAAGTTCCGCCATAAATGACTGACAAAAACGCATCACTTCGCCATCAGATTTTCCTTTTGGATTAAAATCTGAGCCCCCCTTGCCGCCACCCATGGCAAGAGTAGTCAAACCATTTTTAAAAACCTGCTCAAAGGCCAGAAACTTAATAATACCAAGATTTACCGAAGGGTGAAAACGCAAGCCCCCTTTATAAGGACCAATGGCAGAACTCATTTCCACCCGAAACCCACGATTCACATGCACCTGCGCATCATCATCCATCCAGGGCACCCGGAACATAATCACCCTCTCTGGCTCTGTTACCCGTTCGAGAACTGCCTGCTGCCGGTATTCCGGATTCCGTTCAAGTACCGGGCGTACACTCTCCACCACCTCTTTTACTGCCTGGTGAAACTCACGCTGCTCCGGATCTCTGTTTTGAATCATACTGATGATCTCATCCATGGTGACCTCCGCAAATTTTTGCGATTTTGATTTTACCCTTCAAATTCAATGGTACATCTGCCTTCATTCTTTTCTTCACAATCCTCTATGTATAATACTGCCATTTCTCTCTTCCCGTCACATTTCATCACAAAAGGCTTTTCGAGACGAATATGACGAACGTATTTTCCATCCTCAAAATCAGTCTGGGCCATAAGCCAGTCCCAATCGATACAATCTTCCCCTTTTTTACTGCTGCAAGCTGGCGTCCCATCGCCCTTCTGCTCTTTCACGGTCAGATATGGAATACCAAGGGATGTTATGTTCTGGAAAAAATGAGACCCCTGTGACGGATCGGCGTGAAGCAGTTCGTTTTGCAACTCAATAATTGCCCCGACTCCTGAAATATCACGCCACTGCACAGGAACCCCAAGCCATGGGTCTGCAGATCCCCACCGGCCAGGGCCAATGAGGAGATACGGCCGTTTTTCTGCCTGAATTCTTCCATTCAGGATATTTATTTCACTGGCAATATCAACGGTTTTTGAGGCATCGAAACTTTCGGGCCGAACCAGAAGGATATCCTTCATAGTATTAAAACGGCCATGCCCAAGACAGGATCTGGAAAAACAGAAGCTACTATCAATATCACAGTTACAGATCGTGACATCACCACGTTCGCCACCGGTCACCATGGGGCGCATCTGAAGGAAGTAAAAAGTGGATTTTTTGATATCTTTATCCAGCACTACTGCAAACTCGATTTCCACTTCACAGCCTAGACCACGTTTTCCGAGCTGCAGCAGCTCACGCAGGATATCGGCCAAAGGATAGAGATTATGTTTTAAAATCCTGGAAAATGTCATCACTTTGGGCCCTGGCATATCCGTATCACGGATACGATTTTCAGCAGGAATATAGGTGGATGCAAGCATTCGGACAGGTTCTTCCTTTTCTGCGTCCTGCACAAGACGCTGTACCAGATTGGAACTTTCCCTTTTTAAAGATGCGGTGAAATCCATATCCAGCGCGTAAAACTGGCGCTGGCTGTTATCAAGGATATCTTCCACCGTCGAAAACTGGACAAGACGTTTGGGATGTGCCGGAGAAAACCGAAGGGAACGTTCACCTTCCACCACTGTTTTCCCTACACCTAAGGCAATATGGCAGATTCCTTCTTCCGCCTTCATCTTCATAATGGGATAATAGTTATGCGATTGGGCAACACCTGAAACATGAGGGTAAAAGAAATTGTTCTGCTGTGTGCCCACAACCTGCTGCACGATCACAGCCATGGAATCTTCCCTGCCCTGTTCCTGAACTTTGGAATAGGCTCTGGGACTCTCAAACCATGTTGATGCATATACGAGTTTCACTGCTTTCTCAAGCTGCAGAAAACGCATGGCAAAGGATGGGTGGTTATTGGCAAGAAAGTAGGTGGAATACAAACCGGCGTAGGGTCTAAAATGTGCATCTTCCAATAAACTGGATGAACGAACAGACATGGGATAGTTGGATTTCAGCAGGAATTCCTTCAAGTCTTCCTGTAACCATTCCGGCAGATCTGCAGCCAGAAACTGTTCGGCGATCTCATCGTCTTTTGCCTCTTTATCAAGTTCCAGTTTATTCACCCGGATAAAGTCATCAAAGCCATCAGCTGTGATAACACAGGTCTTTGGGAGTGTTACATTATTCTTATCCAGTGTTGGAAGTGAACTGCTCCACTGCTGCAACTGCATCCACATAAAGGCAAGTCCACGGGCTTTGCCGCCCATGGAACCGTTTCCAATCTTTACAAACTGGGTGATCTCTGCATCAAAACGTTCCTTTGAGAATTTTACAACAACTCCCTGTTGCCGTAGCTTACGCAGAGAGTGTACTTTAAAAACGAGATCATCCCGCAACTCTGAACAGTTGGGAGTTACATGCTCTCTGTGGAGACGAGTTGCAAGGGCCACTTCAGCACGAGCCATAACCCAGTTGGAGAAATGATTACACTCTGCATGGTAGCAAATAGACTCCTCAGGAACTTCTTTAAGTTTCTGTTCAAATTCGTACAAACTTGACGCATGGGCGATGGCCTTACCATCAGGCATACGAAAAACAAAATCACCAAAACCCAAATAGTTTAAGAAAAACGCACGAACCTGATCTTTAATAAGAGGTGAATCTTTATCCAGAAAAACAGCAGGAATTGCCTCTGCACGTTCCCTGTTTTCGGGCTCAGAAGACAACATCAGCATGGGCAGATCAGGTACATCTTTATGAATCCCCTCTAATAAATGCAACCCGGCTTTTGCATCCATTTTCCCCCGCCTAGGAAAACGTACATCTGAAATAATACCAAAAACGAATGGTTTATAGGCCTCGTAAAGAACCATGGCCTCTTCATAATTAATGGCCGAAAGAATTTTAGGGCGTGCCCGCATACGCAGTAAACGATGTGATTCATTAAGACTCTCATCAAGAACCGCCTGGGTCTGGCGTACTACTTCACGATAAATAAGCGGTAGAAAAAACGAACGATACACAGGAGAGTCTTCCACCAGAATAATCACACGTACCATGGCCCGGTGTGTATCAATATCCACATTCACATGGTCTTCAAAATTCTTAATCACAGAAAGAAGTAAATCAGATTCACAGCTCCAGAGATAAATATCATCTATTGAATGACACTCAACATCATCAGGAACAGGATAAATACCCCGCATAGAGTGAGCAATAAGCACGATATGCTGCTGCGGATGCAGTTTTTTAACTTCCGCACCAAAAGAAAATGCATCCATACCACCGACATTGGGCATGGTTATCACAAGCTCAAACGACTGTCGCCGTAAACGTTCAATTGCTTCTGTTCCCGATGAAACCAGGGTTATGCGGGGAGCACCACTGAGATTAAGACCGAGGTATTCGTTGATCAGGCGGGTGGCAAGGGAACCATCCTCCTCCATGATAAACGCATCGTATGGTGAAGAAACCAGTAAGATTTCCTGCACCTTGAAGGGCATTAATTCATGGAAGATTTTGAAGTGAGGATCAAAATCCGGGATCATTTGGCCCGATTCAAGACGCATGGCTACCTGCTGGTTAAAGGAACACCTGCTTTACATTTTTCATACAGACCATTTTATCATAAACGAACTGTATATAACAAATGGAATTACACCATGGAAATAGAACTTGCTATCATATTATTAAACAGGACATACTTTTTCCTGATTACCACTAAAGCTCAGCCACCGCATTAGTCATTTCGGACTCAGAGTCTTCGCTTACCTGACCCGAAAC
>JAOZLM010000216.1 GCA_029934815.1 Desulfocapsa sp.
TGATAAACTCGTAAAAAGCTCCAGCACTGTCATTCCGGACTTGATCCGGAATCTATAAGTTGCTGTAATAGCAAGATTCCGGATCGAGTCCGGAATGACGGACTTGACGTATTGTATCTTTTTACGACGCCATCAATTATGATGGACTCGCAAAAAGTCCAAAATCAAGATGGGTTTGTAAAAAACTTCATGTTCGAGACACGGAAATTTCATACCATTTCGGCGTACTAAGGTACGTTGAAATGATATGAAATTTGTACCCCAAGAGTACTTCCTTCGGGCGCGTAACGAAGAAGATGAAGAGTTTTTACGAATCCATCAATTATGCAGGATAGTTAATCTTAGTGGAAGATCTATTGCCTGTCCATCACGAATAATATTTACAATAACTTCATCGCCGACGGAATACCGCTCTAGTTCCGTCCGGATATCATCGTAATTAGAAACCTTTGTTCCAGCAATACCTCGAAGAATATCACCAAGGATGATTTCATTTCCATACTGCTTCGTTGGTCGAAGCCCGGCCTTGTGGGCAGCACCACCTGGCTCTACCCCAAGAACAAGAATCCCTTCAATTCCCAGACGTTTTACCAGCCGAGCATCAGCAAGACTTGCACCAATACCTGGTTTTATCAGTTTGCCATTACGAATCAGCTGTGGAATAACACGGTTAACCTCATCAACCGGTACAGCAAAACCGATTCCGGCATAGGCACCTGATGGTGAAAAGATGGCCGTATTTACGCCGATTAAACGCCCTGCACTATCGAGCAAAGGGCCTCCGGAATTCCCGGGATTAATGGCAGCATCGGTCTGAATCATGTCCCGGATTGTCCTGCCGGTAATGGATTTTATTCCACGGCCAAGGGCTGAAATAATCCCTGCGGTTATCGTTTGATCAAGACCAAAAGGATTTCCAATGGCAAAAACTTTTTGTCCAACCAGTAATTCAACAGAGTCACCTACCGGAATGGGGCGTAAGCGACTCCTGGGTGCATCTATTTGTAAAACGGCAAGATCTTTATCGGGTGCTGCACCAATAAGTACCGCATCCCATGTTGTATTATCTGCCATTGTAACTTCGATCTTATTGGCATCACTCACAACATGAAAATTTGTTACCACACGACCGGAATCATCCCAGATAAATCCGGATCCCGTACCCTGCGGTATTTCTACGGCATTTAAGGAAAACAGGTTTCTGCGTAGAGCAATTGTTGTGATATAAACAACGGATGGTGAAACTTCCCGGAACAGTTCTATCGTATTTTGTTCATCCTGGGCGAGATCACCCCGTGCAGTGACGGCCCGAGGCTCTGCTTTTTTATCAAAGAGATTTTGTTCAAGGGGCTGAAAAAGGAGCCAGAAAGCAAAAAAGAGAAGAATAACTATTGCAAGAGGTGATACTTTTCCTTCACAGCAACGGATATATTTGCCAGAAAAACCCATCATAGATTGAGGAAGAATTTGGCGATCATAAAATAGGACAGCACCCCTAAAATATCTATTGCCGTGGTCACAAAAGGACCTGTTGCCACAGCGGCATCAATATCAAACCGTTTTAAAATTAGAGGGATAACAGTACCGAGTGTGGCGGCCATTGCCATGGAGCAAAAAACAGAAAGGCCAACTACCAAGCCAAGCAATGAAGGTTCTGAATAACCGAAATAAGCAAGAACACCTAAAAATGTTCCATATAAAAGCCCGAGAATAACGCCAACCCGTAACTCTTTAAGTACAATTTTACGGAAATCGTTCATATTAATACTGCCAGTTGCAATACCACGAACAACAATGGTTGAAGACTGGGTAGCAATATTTCCACCCATACCCATAACAATTGGGATAAAGGCGGCGAGTGCCATAACCTGTTTTAATTCTTCCTCAAAAGCTCCAATTATAAACAAGGCAGCAACACCACCAATCCACGAAGCAAAGAGCCATGGCGCACGAATCATGGCATTCTCTTTGGTGGATTTCAAGAGAATCTCTGTATCTTTACCGGCACCGGCCATTTGTAGAAAGGCTTCAGATGCTTCTTCCCGCATAACATCAATAATATCATCGACGGTAACAATACCAACCAGATTATAATTTGAATCCACAACAGGCACGGCAAGGATATTATATTTAGAAATAACATGGGCAACTTCTTCCTGATCCGTATCGGTGGTAACCGACATGACGTTGGCCTTCATGATATTTTGCAACTGCCTGTGGGCTGGATTTGTCAGTAATTCACGAAGGGAGACAACGCCAGCGAGTTTGCCATCGCCGTGGGTGATATAGAGATAGAAAACCATCTCTTTTTCTTCACTTCGCTTTTGTACCTTATCAATGGCCTCACCGACACTTAGCTCGCCGTCAAGATACATGAAATCAGGCGACATCAAGCCACCGGCAGTTTCCGGATGATACTGCAGAAGTTCATCAACCTCATCCAGTTCCTCCTTCTCCATGTGTTTACGGATTTCGGCTGCAAAAGAGTCCGGCAGGACATCAATAATATCTACGGCATCATCTGGAGGCATATCGCCGATAACATCGGCAAGAAACTGGGGGGTTAGATTTTCTACCAGAGTGATCATGATGGACTCATCAAGCTCACTTAAGAATTCACCAACGCGTTCTGTTTGTACTATGATATTAAAAACATCAATGCGTTCGTGTTCCGACAGGTGGCGAATCACCCAGGCAAGATCTGCCGGATGGGTTTTAGAGACGAGTTTGAGTAGATTATCGGTGGCATTTCGACGATTCAGACGACGGATCATATCCAGCAAAACCATGCCTTCTGTGCCAACAAGCTCTTTTTTTGTTGTGTTACTCATATCTGCCACCATTAAGAATGGTATTTTTTGAATTAGGCTTGTAGCACCTAATCTTGACTTCCCCTTTGATTAACACTACATATTACAACCTTTACGAATATTTCGTCAATTTCTATTCACCTTTGCACTCTTTTTTCCGGTTTTCTCATGGCTGACACTCCACAACTTCAAGAACTCACAGCTGATGAATTAAAAAATAAATTCCTACAAGCGTGTGAAATGCAAGAGGCGAACTCTCTCGTCGATGCCATTTCTATTTATGATGAGCTTCTTCTGTTTATTCCGGAATCTCCTATGGTTCATTTCAATATGGGTCTTGCCTTATTTGATATTGGAAATTTTGAGAAAGCGGCCAAACACTATGATATTGCCAGCCGGGTAAGTCCTGAAGATCCTGACATCCAGTACAATCAGGGCCTGAATCTCAGACGTCTTGGCAAACGAAAAGACGCCATCACTTCCTTTGCAAAAGCCATCGACCTTGGAGATTCGTCAATCGATACGCTGTATAATATCGCTCTTTGCCACCAGGATTGTAAAGAATTTGAAGATGCAGCAAAGCTCTATTCGATTATCCTGGAAAATGACAAAAACCACCTGTCAACCCTGAACAATCTTGCTTACCTTTGTCATAAAACAGGTAATCTTAAAAAAGCAGAACAACTTTACAGACGTTTACTGCTACTGAATCCTCAGCATACTGCAGCACAACACATGCTCAACGCTCTTTGTGGTATCACCCCTGACAATGCACCTCTTGAGTATATTGAGTCAGTTTTCGATGGGTATGCCGAAAATTTTGAAGAGAACCTTCTTACAGAATTGCACTATCGAACACCAACTGAACTTTGGCGCTTTTACCGTGAGGTTTTTCCTGAAAATCGAGAATGTCAATGCCTTGATCTGGGATGCGGTACCGGGCTGGCAGGGCTTGCCTTTACATCTGCCTGCAAAGAGCTCACCGGGATTGATATTTCAGACAAAATCCTAAAAGAAGCAGAGCAAAAGAGTATCTATAAACAATTAATTAAAGATGACATCCTTAGTTTTCTGGACACGACAGAAGAAAGTTTTAATCTTTTGATTGCAGCTGATGTATTCACTTATATGGGCAACCTTGAACCCCTTTTCAAAGCCTGCAATAAGAGATGTGAAGCAGATGGTGTCCTCTGTTTTTCAGTAGAAGAATCGAAAGGTGATTCTTTCACCCTCAAAGAAACTGGACGATTTGGGCATCCCCTCAGTTATATCGAAAAACTATGTGAAAAAACCGACTGGAAATTAATTTCAGCAGAACGCAGTAATCTGCGACAGGAAAAAAACGAGTGGATTTCAGGATTTCTTATTATTCTTCAAAAATAACCACTCCGCTGTACAAACCAGCAGACCAGCAAACCAACGCCCATGGACAACAAGCCTATCATACGGAGCTGTTCAGCCTTCATGTCACTGAGTTTACACAACCAATCCCGCATGGCTTCAGGGAACGCGATATAGGGAATACCTTCCAGAATTAAAACCATCCCCACAAGTAAAAATAAAGTTTTCATAAGAATTTCCCGTCAATCTGCTGCTATTTTAGAGTTATCGTAATTCTGATCTATTGATGGCGTCATAAAAACTCTTCATCTTCTTCGTCACTTCAAATTTGCTGTCATTGCGACGTACTTAAGTACGCCTCACTCCATCAAATTTGAGTTCCTCGAATATGAAGTTTTTCACCCGAACAAAGGGCATAAATACTTAGCCATCCAAAACTTAGGTTTTTACGAGTTTATCA
>JAOZLM010000217.1 GCA_029934815.1 Desulfocapsa sp.
CTACAGGATTCCTGCACCTTTCATGGCGGCAGTTACAGCCTCAAGAGCCTTATCATCAATTCCGCTCAATGGCAGACGTGGTGCGCCATCCTTAATTTTGCCAAGCAGTTCTGCGCCTTTTTTGGCCGGAACCGGATTGGGTGCTGAAAACATGGACGTCATCAATGGATAGAGGCTGTAATGAATTTCATTGGCCTTTTTGAGATCTCCTGCAAGGGCAGCTTCCATAAGATCTGCCATTCCACGTGGATGTACGTTTGATGTTACTGAAATAACGCCTTTACCACCAATGAAAACGGTTGGCATACAGGTAAAATCATCACCTGAAAGGACGATAAAATCATCAGGACACTGGCGAATCACCTCTGTGATCTGCTGCAGAGATGCGGTGGCCTCTTTAATACCGATAATATTATCAAATTCTGCCAGACGGGCAACGGTCTCAGGCAGCATATTGGTAACTGTCCTGCTGGGAACGTTATAGAGAATAATCGGAATATCTACAGCTTCGGCAATTGCCTTAAAGTGCTGATACAAACCTTCCTGATTGGGCTTATTGTAATACGGAACCACAGACAGAGTAGCATCTGCACCACTTTCTTTTGCACTTCTGGCAAGATCGATTGATTCTGCTGTGGAGTTGGCACCTGTTCCGGCAATTACGGGAACACGACCGGCAACTGTTTTCACAGTAAGCTCAATGATTTTTTTATGCTCATCAAAGCTGACTGTTGCGGACTCTCCAGTGGTTCCACAAGGAACAATTCCGTGGGTTCCGTTATCGATCTGAAAGTTAATCAGATCTGCCAGACCCTGCTCATCAATTTCGTTATTAATAAAAGGGGTAATAATTGCGACTATTGCGCCGTGATACTTTTCCATGATGTCTCCAAACTCTATTAGAGTAATGCCTCGGCCGTTACTTGACCGATATATATTATCCTTGCTGGCCCTTGCAAATATACATTTTCTGCCTGGCCGGTATCTTGCAAATCAAAAACAATTTTTAGATGCTCCCCACCGGAAGTGGTGACACGTACCGGTGAAGAGCAAACTCCTTTTTCTGCAGCAAATATGGCGGAAGCTACTGCTCCGGTACCACAAGCCATTGTTTCGTCTTCCACACCACGTTCGTAGGTGCGGACACGTATGGCATCATCAAGTATTTGAACAAAATTTACGTTGGTGCCAGCCGGTTGAAAGAGTTCGTGAAAACGGATTGTATTTCCCCACTCTTTTACGGGAATATCGATATCATTTTCCATAAAAAGAACAGCATGGGGAACACCCGAATTCATAAATGATATTTCACGTTCTTTGCCGCCAAGCTCTGCTGACAAACCTTTTCTATAATCAACCGGTGCTGTCATCAACAGACTGACTTCATCATCGTCAAGGATCTCTGCTTCAATAATGCCTGCCAGTGTTTCAAACTTCATCGTTTTACCCGCAATACCCCGTGCATACGCAAATCGGGCAGCACAACGTGCACCATTACCGCACATCTCAGCAACTGAACCGTCTCCGTTATAGAAACGCCAGGCAAAGTCAGCCGTTTCGGAATTTTCTATCAGGATCAATCCATCTGCACCGATTGAAAACATACGCCTGCACACTTTGCGTACAAATTCCGCCTGATCGCTTTCCGGTATTAACGGACGACGATGATCAATCACAACAAAATCGTTACCGGTGCCACTCATCTTGGCAAATGAAACCGGGAATTCTATATTCATCTCACTACTCATCAAATTGGGGGATTGTTTCACCCTTAATCAGGCTTTCTCTTGTCTCACGTGCTCGTATTATCTGAAACTTACTTCCTGAAACCATAACTTCGGCTACTCGTGGTCTGGAATTGTAATTTGAGGCCATGGTAAAACCATAAGCACCGGCACTTTCGACTGCCAGCAGATCGCCCTGTTCAACCAGCGGAAAATCTCTGTCTTTTCCCAGGAAATCGCCAGTCTCACAAATAGGGCCTACAATATCTACCACCTGTGAAGGAACATCTTTTTGCTGCACCGGTGAAATAGAATGGAACGCCCCGTAAAGGCTTGGGCGGGTAAGATCGTTCATTCCCGCATCCACAACCACAAAGTGTTTTGCCTGTTCTCCGCCATGGTTGGTTTTTGTGTATTGCACTTCTGTCACCATGATTCCGGCATTGCCCACAATTACCCGCCCCGGTTCAAGGATCAGAGTTACCTGCAAACCTTCCAGTTCTTCCTGAATGGCTTTGGCATATTCCTGCGGATGCGGTGGTTGTTCCTCGTCATAGGTTATGCCCACGCCACCACCAAGATCCAGATATTTAATGTCTATTCCCTTTTCCTGGAGTTGCAGGGTAAAATCCTTTAGCTTACGTAATGTTTCCACAAAAGGAGAAATAAGCGTAAGCTGGGAACCTATATGACAACTGACTCCCTGCACATCAATATTCTCCATCGCATCTGCCTGAACATACAAATCCAGCGCTTCCTGAATAGGAATTCCAAACTTGTTTTTAGCCAGTCCCGTGGAAATATAAGCGTGGGTCTTAGGATCGACATCAGGATTTACCCGAAAAGCTATGGGCGCCGTGATGTTCATCTCAGCAGCCACCTTATTTAAACGGTGCAGCTCCTGTTCTGATTCCACATTAAAAAGCAGAATTTCAGATTCAAGGCCGTAACGAAGTTCCTCTTCTGTTTTTCCGACTCCTGAATAGATTATTTTCTTAGGGTCTACACCAGCCGTTAATGCACGGAATAACTCACCACCGGAAACGATATCGGCACCGCCGCCAAGGTCTGAAAAGAGAGAAAGCACTCCTATATTTGAACAGCTTTTCACAGCAAAACAGGTGATGTGATCAATCTCACTAAAACCTGAGTCGAAGGCCTGAAAGTGACGAGTCAGCGTTGCCTTTGAATAGAGGTACAGTGGAGTTCCCACCTCTTTTGCTATATCTGCAACTGCAATATCCTCACAAAAGAGTTCTCCGTTTTTATAGTCAAAATGATTCATATTTTCTAATGTCTTATTGAAGCCTCACGGGATTTCACACTCTCGTTTGGCGTTTCTGCTTTATCAAAGGCGGTAACTGTGTAGTAATAACTTGTACCATCATCAACATTGGTATCTTCAAAGATGGCGTATACGGCTGCTACTTCGCCAATTTTAGTGGCTGTTTTATCGTTGCCACCTCGCCTGTAGATTCGATATCCTTTCACATCTGTGTCCCGGGATTTTTCCCAGAAAATCTTTATCCCTGCACCAGTCTGTACAGCAGTTACACCGCTGGGAGCTGATGGAGGTGTCAGATCAAAAGGAACTACACTGACACTGTCCGAAATTCCGCCACTTATGGAATTTTTATCCACGTTGAGAACGGACTGCACTTTAAAATAGTACTTCTCACCATTGAGGAGACTGTTATCAACAAACTCGGTTTTGCTGGTGACACTCCCGATAGCTGCAAAATTTCTGTTATCTTTGCTGCGAAGAACCTGATAAGAAAGCGAGTAATCTACCTGCTTGCCATCCATCAGACTTGTTACAGCCTGCCAGCTGATTGTTGCACTTGTGTCAGCTGCTTTTGCACTAAGACCTTCAGGACCTTTTGCTGGAATATGCCAGATAAAAGTAACAATATTTGAATCTGCACTGGCTGCCCACCAACTGGTTCTGGCGTGTACTTTAAAAAAGTATTTATGCCCTGAACGAAGCAGCGATGTTTCATAAGTTCCCTGACGATTCTTTTCAGGATCTACAAGACCACCGGTAACCTGGATCGGCTCGCTAAATGGAATGGGACAAGTGGGGCAATAATCATTTAAAGGAACCACAGCCCGATACACATCAAAAGTGCTGATATCTGTGAGATCACCACCCCTGATAGTTTCTTTCGGGAATGTCCAGTTTAAAGTAACACCCTTTTCACTGACAGAGTAACGCAGATCATCAATGGCCTTGGGCACAATACTATCCGGTGGAACCGGATCCGTTTTGTATCCACATCCGCCCGCCAGAAACAACGTTCCTGCGAGAAGTAAGGCTCCTGCCATTTGCGTTTTCTTCAACATTATTAAACTCCTATTCCCATCAATTTTCCGGCAGCCGCAACTGCCTCTTCAACACGCTGTGTTGCGGTTCCACCGGTGGATATTCTGGAATCCACTGAACCTTCAACACTCAAGACTTCAAATATATCCTTGTCGATCACATCGGAAAATTCTCTGATCTCAGCAAGGGTTAAATCGGTTAGCTCACAGCCTTTTTCTATACAGGTGGCAACGGCTCTGCCCACAATACCGTGCGCTTCACGAAAAGGCACGTTGTGCAGTACAAGATAATCGGCAAGATCTGTGGCTGTCATAAATCCTGTTCGGGTGGCCTCTTCCATGCGTTTAGTATTAAACGCCAGATTGCCTAGCATCTCTGCCATAATAGCCATGGAGGCAGATACGGTATCCACCGCATCAAATACAGGCTCTTTGTCTTCCTGCAAATCCCGGTTATAGGTGAGGGGCAAGCCCTTCATCAGGGTGATAAGTGACATCAGACTGCCCACCACACGACCTGATTTTCCACGGATAAGTTCAGGGATATCCGGGTTTTTCTTCTG
>JAOZLM010000218.1 GCA_029934815.1 Desulfocapsa sp.
CCAACCAGATAGCAGACCCGTTCTTCTTCTGCACGGTGGAGGATGTTTTTCACATCCTGCATGGAAATAATACCGGTCATTCGGCCGGAATCATCCACCACCGGAAAGTAGAAACTGTCTTTGGCAATTCTGAAGATCTCAAGCAAGTGGTTAATATTTGCCCGTTCTGAAATAAAATCAACATCTTCGGTGATAGCCTTTCCCACCCGAATAGATTTCATAATGGCAGCTTCGCGCCCTTCGTGGATGTCAATTCCTTCCCGTGTGAAATCAACCGTATCAATGGAATCATGGTTGAATTTGGAGGCAACAACTGTGCCTATGATAGAGGTAAGCATGATGGGAACAATAATCTTATAATTCCCTGTCATTTCAAAAAGAAGGAAGATTGCGGTCATTGGTGCGTGTGTTGATGCGGCAAGAAAAGCTCCAATGCCTACAGTTGCATAAGCTCCGGGATCAGCGGTAAGAGTTGGTAAAAAACGATGAGCAACATGACCGAAACAACCACCAATCATGGCACCAATAAAAAGAGCGGGCGCAAATACACCTCCGGCACCACCTGAGCCAAGAGTGATAGCAGTTGCAAAAATTTTTAAAAATATAAGGGCAAAGAGCAGTAATATTGCCCCTTCACCGTTTAAAACCTGTTCCAAAAATTCATAGCCGTCACCCATGATTTGTGGGTAAAAAATTGCAATACAGCCGATGAGAAAGGCACCGGTGATGGGTTTAAGCTGCTGGGGAATAGGCAGAGTGGCGTATTTGTCACGGACCCAGTAAAAAATATGAATATGAAATACCGCTACAAGTCCAACGATTAGCGCTAGAAGAGCATACAGGGGAATTTCAACAAATGGGTTTACCATATTGTAGTGTGGAATGGGAAAAGCCGGAGTCGCACCATAGTAGGCACGGGTTACAACTGTTGAGAGGGCTGAGGCTATTACCAGAGCAGCAAAGGATGAAATTTCAAAAGTTCCAAGAAGAACAATCTCAGAAGCAAAGAAAATACCGGCAATAGGCGCATTGAACATTCCGGCAATACCGCCTGCGGCACCAGCTGCAATATACACTTTCATACGACTTCCGGAAACACGGAAGAATTGACCAACCTGAGATCCTGCGGCGCCTCCAATGGCAGCAATAGGGCCCTCAACTCCTGCCGAGTTTCCTGTACCAATAGTTAATGCTGTGGAAACAATTTTTAGAATAATTGTACGGGCCTTGATATATCCGCCTTCAAGGTTCACTTTACGCAGGAACGCTGTAAATCCGTAACCGTTCACTTCTCCAGGATATTTAAGGGACAGGGGAATCAGCAAAATCATACCGCTTATTGGGATAAGAGGTAAGAACAGCAGGTGCCAGCCGCCAAGCTCTATTCCTAGAAGATCTTTCCCGCCATCCATAAATATCGCATGCACCCAGTGGACAACAGTACGGAATACTATATTGCATAAACCAGCTAATAGCCCAATAACAGAGGCAATTACCATCATTCTGGTGTTTTCACCAGGTAGGAATGCACGCAGTCGGATATTCATCGTTTTGTCGGCACCTCGCATCCAACAAGGGCAGCTTGTTTCAGAAAGAAATCATCGGTCATACCGGCAATGTAATCACAGACCATGGCGGCGGGAGTGTGGGTGGCAAGGTATCCCGGATCCATATCTGTCATAAGATCCACAGAACCAGTTGTTTTTCCTTTTTGCAGGTGATGCAGATAGTGGGTAAACAGCGATTCGTAACAGTTCTTAATTAGTGGCAGGTTTTCTTTGGTTTTAGGATGTAGGTAAATATTTGCGTAATTAAACTGTTTTAACAGGTTTACCTGCTCCCCGATCTGTTCAGAAAAACCGATGTGGCCGTTTGTTGCATCAGGATTATCTGGTACGGAACTATTAGCGATTAGGTCTGTTACAAGTGTGTAGACTATCTCACCGTTACTGCTGCCTAAGAATTCTCGACAGGACTTTGGTGTATCTTCTCTTGTTATTAGTTTCAGCAGAATGGCATCTTCAATGTCTCGCCCAATATAAGCTACAGTGTCAGCCATACGAACCACACAGCCTTCATAGGTCATGGGGGCAAGTTTTAGAGATGCATCCTTTTGTTTTGCAGATACTTCAGCATCATGTTTTACGAAATCTTTATACTGATCAGGAGAAATACGATTGGCATGAATTTCCCCATCGTGGCAGAGTATTCCGTCAAGGGTTTGCAGGCTGAGGTTCCAGCCCTTTCCTTTACGTTCAAGGTGGTCCAGGAATCGAACAGATTGAATATTGTGTTGAAAAGGCAGCGCATCATGTTTTACAGAGAGCGCTGCCAGAAATGTTTCACCATCATGGCCAAAAGGGGCGTGTCCGATATCATGACCGAGTGCTATGGCCTCAATAAGATCCTCATTTAAACGTAAAAAACGACCTATTGTTCTGGCAATTCTGGATACCAGTTGAACATGAAGAACACGGTGGGTTATATGGTCGTTTGAAACAAGACAGAATACCTGTGTTTTATCGATATATCTGGTATAGGCACGAGAATGAATGATCCGATCGGCATCGAGTGCAAAGGCTTGACGGTATCCGGCTCTTTCTTCCTCTTTCCGGCGAATCGAACGGGTGCTGTATGTGGCCGAAGGAGAAAGTCGCTGCTCTTCCAATCTGTTGAGAAGGGCAAGGGTTGGAAGAAGATTTGTCTGTGAAGCTGCTGTCTGCATACTCATTCAGTTGGTGTTTTACCTTTCTGATAACTATTATGAAAAAAGAACTAATAATACCATGCTCAGTTTAAAAAGCTCGTTTTCACGTAGGAAACATGTTGGAAATGGATATTTTCTTCAGCAGGAGCTGTGTAAAGAGTATTTTTCTTTCCCTTTAAGTATGTTAGAGTCGCAGCGATTACACAGCATGGTCATTCCGGATTCCGAGTCCGGAATGATATTTGTGGACGCTGCGTTTCAGTGGGAATCAAAAATTGAATTGGGAGTCTGGAAATGAATATATCTATTGAATACTGCACCAGTTGAAACTACGGGCCACGTGCTTCCGGTCTGGAAGCTGAATTAATAAAAGAATTTTCTGCAAACGTAGAACTCATTGCTTCATCTGGTGGAGTGTACGAAGTTGTTGTGGATGGAAACCTAATTTTTTCTAAAAAAACTATCAATCGTTTCCCGGAAGAAAGGGAAATTGCAGGATTAATAAAAGCCTGATGCTTTGCGAACTTAAAATACAGAACCTGGCGCTTATTGAAAGTCTTCACCTGGAGCTGTGCGGTAATGGCAGTAATGGGCTGGTGGTTATGACTGGCGAAACCGGGGCCGGTAAATCGATAATGCTTCGTGCCATTCATCTGCTCACCGGTGGTCGGGCATCATCGGACTGGATCCGAAGTGGTGAAGAGAATTGTGTAGTTGAAGCATTGTTTGAGCTTTCTCCAGAGAATACACTGTTGCAGTCGATATTTGAAAAACAGGGACTGGATTTTGAAGACAGTCTTGTTGTTAAAAGGGTTGTGAATACTAAGGGGAGAAGCCGTATGTATATAAACGGTTCCCCGGCTACGGTGAAAATGGGACTGGAGCTGGCTGTCAGTTTGTTAAATGTCGCCTCTCAACACGATCATCAACAGCTTTTGCAGGTTCCCTATCATTTAGATTTTATAGATACCATTGGAGAAACGGTAGCACTTCGCAATGCTTTTGATCATTCGTTTACTCTATGGCAGGAAAAAAGAGAAACCCTTGAGCAGTTGCAATTACAGGAACAGGAAAAAGAACAGCGCAGGGATTTTTTGCAGTTTCAGATTAAGGAAATTCGGGAAGTTGAACCGCAGATTGGTGAAGATGAAAGCTTAAGTGGTGAGAAAAAACGGTTAAAAAGTGCCGAGGCCTTAATTAAAATCAGTCGTAAGTCACATTCCATGCTTGCGGGTTCTTTGCAGGATGGTTTGACACAAATTCGTCTGGATATGAACCAGGTTGCTGAGCTTGATGCAGATGCAGAAGAGCTTGTGGTAGAGCTTGGTAGTTTGAGCTTTCTGGCAGAAGACCTTGTCGTAAAACTTCGTGCTTACAAGGATACATTAACAAATGATCCGCATAGATTAGAAGAGGTTAACGAACGTTTAAACGAACTGCAAAGTCTGAAACGTAAATATGGCAGTAGTTTGGAAGATGTCGTGAATTATGTGGAGAATGCTGAAGAAGAACTGGATCAGATTAAAAATCTCGATAAAGCAGTTGCTGCATGTGAAGCAGAACTAAAAGAAATGGAGTCAGCACTCTGCGTGGAAGCCACCCAGCTCTCACAGAAAAGAGAAATAACAGCCCGCCAGTTTGAAAAAGCCATGAAGCAGGAGCTGGAGTCCCTTGCCTTTAATCAATCCAGCCTGGAAGTACGTTTTTCTGAACATGACGAAAACGTTGGAGCCATGCGGCTTGGCGGATGGGACAGGCTTGAGTTCTTCTTTTCTGCAAATCCGGGTGAGCCGCCAAGACCGCTTGCTAAAGTTGCATCTGGTGGTGAATTGTCACGCTTGATGCTTGCTTTTAAATGTTTGCTAGCCAAGAAAGATATGGTTGAAACGGTTA
>JAOZLM010000219.1 GCA_029934815.1 Desulfocapsa sp.
CTGAATAGTTACAAATTGATTTAATTTGTTTTTACAGTGAGTTCTGCAGGTAGCGAAAAGAGAAGGGATGATGATTTTGTTGTTGCCAGTTTGGTGTCGAATATTATAAACTGAAAATTGGTGGTACGATTGTACGTATATAGGTACATAAGCAGCATTGTCACATGCAGAATTAATCCAGAAACTAAAGATAAACCTTTTGGTGGGAGAACCTTATGAAGCATTCAGCATTTTTCCGATTTCTGTCAATGTTGACAGTCTTGTTTTATAGCACAGCCCTTGCACAGACCGCTCAGGTCATTACACAGGGAGAAAAATCCTGGGCTAAAGAGGCTTTGCAGCAGGAAAAGACAATGGGTGCTATCAGTACACCAAACTCCATTGCTGTTCTCTACTTTAATAATAAATCCGGACAGGATAATTTAAATCCTCTGCAGAAAGGTATGGCTGTCATGCTGATTACCGATCTTGCAAAAGTTGAGCAACTTCAAGTTGTTGAGCGAATCAGAATGCAGGCACTTCTTGATGAAATGGATCTGGGAGCATCCGGAGTGGTGGATGCACAAACTGCGCCTACCGTTGGAAAACTACTTGGTGCTTACTTTGTCGCCAGTGGTGATATCCTGGCAGGTAGCGGACAGGATCTGGGTATCACTTCTTCGGTTCTTGATGTTCCTTTTGAAACATTGACCCAGCAGCCTTCTGTTACCGGAGCTTTAGATCAGCTCTTTACACTCGAGAAAGAGCTTCTCTTTAATATTGTGGATCAGTTACAGATTACTCTTTCACCTGCTAAAATAGCAGAGCTAAAGGTACCCTTATCGGCCAGTAGCACTGCTTTAATGGCTCTGTTTCTCGGAATAGATCATTCTGATAAAGGACAGTACGCTCAGGCTGCTAAAATGTATGAACAGGCTCTGGTCGAAGATCCGAATCTGAAGATGGCAAAGAGTGCTCTGCAGGAATTGAAGGGCATGGGATTGACCAGCGCAGAAGAGATTGTGGCAGTAGATGAACCCTTGACAGCCCCCACTGTTGAGGCAGGTGGTTCCGGAATGGGCACTGTCCTTCTTGTCGGTCTTGGTTTGGCAGCCGTTGGTGGTGCTGCTCTTGCTTTGTCGGGTGGTTCTTCCAGTGATGACAATGATTCGCCTGTTGATACACCTCCAGCTGATACCACCGGGCCAACTGTCAGCTCAGTTCCCGTAGCAAACAGTGAAGTACCGTGCGCAAGTGGTAAAATCACATATACATTTTCCGAAGCAATGGACACAGCGGCTGGAGAGGTTGTTATTTCGCCGGATGATTTTGCTGGAGGAGGCTGGAACAATAACCAGCAATACGTTATTGAATGGAATACTTCAAGGACTTCCTGTGCCAGCTCTTTGAATGTATCTTTTGGAGGTCTAAAAGATACAGCAGGGAATGCATTGGGTGGAGCAACCAGTTTTGGTTACTCTGTTTCACTGTATTAGCAGTAACTTTTTTGTTCCGGGGTCTTAGACAAATTTTGTCGAGACCCCAGAGCTTTTATTTTAAAGTAGTTCCAGAGCCGCAGCCTCAGCAGCAGACAACAATGCTGTAACATCGCTTGCTGTTGAAGTATGTTCCGCAACCCGAATAACCCCTCCAGATTCAACCTCAATAAGACGCAGATCAATACGCAATTGTTCACCAAATTGCTGAAACCCGCCAAACACCATGAGTTCTGCGCCAAGCATACGACCAATTTGTAATCTGCTCGCTTCGCTGGCCAGGGAAGAACTGCCAATAGCCAGTTCCTCCAGAGCCAGTAACAGCTTCTGACGCTCAACAATGACATATTCCCCCTGTTCTTTGAGGGTTTCCGCTACTTTTGCACTGAGAAATTCCTGCATATCGTCCAGGATCTGGTTTTCCGTAACACTGAAGTTTTCCATATCCCAGACAGCGACGATACTGCCACTCCCGTATATTTTGGGGGGCGTTTGGGGCGCCGGAGAACCACCACACGCGGCAAGCAGAAAGGTAACGAGTGATATCAGGAGAAGGGCTTGCAGAGATTTTTGCATGATTAATTCCCGTTGTTGACGACAATGGTCAGTTTTTCCTGAATCTTGTCATCCTGTTGCAAAGGCCGGATTGAGTCGTGAATAGTGACAATACTCATATCCGGCTCCACCTGTACGACCTCCAGTCTGGCCACAGTTTTAGGAAGTCCCATCAGTTTTCTTCCCTTGTATTCGATGGGCTTTCCTTCTTCAATTGCTTCAAACGTTGAACCCAGTACGACGCCCTGATCTGCTCCTATGTTAAGAATGGCCTGCTCGCCGGTAACTTCAACAACGAAACCGTGCAGGGGGTATTTTTGCATAATGGTTTGCAGGATTTCCTGATTGATCCACTCTATTTCCTGCTCAATATTGAGGGCACCCGAATCCAGTTTTTTGGTTAAGACCCGTGGAATAGCTGTGGTTTCAGTATCTATCAGACGCAGGCTGAGCAGGGTCTGGTCGGGCAGATGGAGCAAGGCACCCGTGGCAACAATCTTAGCGGCAAGAATACGGCCAAGTTGCAGGGCAGTTGCAGGATCTGCAAGTTCGGAAGAGCCAAGGTTCAGTTCTTCCAGGAGACGATCCATCAGGACACGTTCAACCACTTGTACCCGGCCTGACTGGTTGAGTTGTTCTCCCAGTTGACTGGTGAGTACCATGGACATTCCATCCCGTTCGCTTAAGCCTCCCTTCTCCTGGAAATCAACAAAGGATAGTACCATGGGACGTGAGGTCCAGTTATCTTTCTCTGTAAAGGAAGGAAATATGCTATCCTGGGAACGGAACCGTACTGCTAATTCTTTTACCAGTTTGTCAATCCGTTCCTTCTCAGCAATATTTTTCTGCAGATTCATCATCTCTTTGGTTTTTCTGGCCAGTACTGCTGAAAACTGGTCATTTTTGTTAATGGACATGGCCTGCTGGAACATTTCCATGGCTTTATCAAGCTGTCCTTCCTTCTGATAGGTGACACCTTTGTTAGACATGGCTATCACGTTGTAGGGATCCAGTTCGACGGTCTGGTCGTAGTTTATACGCGCCTGATCAAAGTTGCCGACACTGGCATAAAGCCTGCCAAGCTGGTTGTTGGCCTCGGCTTTCTGGATTGCAGTTCCTTCAGGTTTACTCACTGCCTCCTGATATTCGGCCATTGCTTCTTCTTTCTTGTTCTGCGCATAGAGGATGTCGCCCTTAATCACATTTACAGCGCCGCGATCCGGAGCCATTTCTTCTACTTCAACAGCAATAGCCATGGCTTTTTTTACTTTGCCTTGTTTTGCATAAATTTTTGCCAATCCTTCTTTACCAAGGATTTCCGCTTCCCCCTGTCCCTGGGAAAGGTCGTTGAAGATATCCTCTGCTTTATCTACTTCATCAGCCTTGAGAGCTGCATAGCCGTAAACTGTTTTTGCCTCTATGGAATCGGGATTGTCAGACTGCACTTCAAGACTGATGGCCTGCGCCAACATAGGCTCGTTACGCTGCAGTTCTCTTTCTGCAAGACTGACAAGCATTTTTTCAGTGCTTTTTCCGCCGCCCTGAAAAGAGTTAATGACCTTTCGATCAGGCCCAAGGATATAAACAGTTGGCAGGATGAACTCAGCCTGATAGGTAGCACTGACCCCTTTCTGGTCCTGCATCACCGGAAAACCTGCTTTATGGGTCACGATAAAGTCTGAAACACTGCTTTTGCTGGAGGTGGTAATACCCCAGACCAGCAGGTCTGTACCATCAAAGTTGCGAAGTAGTTTGTTCAGTGTCAGCAGTCCTTCCTGACTGGCCGGAGAACTTGTATCAAAGAAATAGAGAACAATAAGAGAATGATCCTGCATGGCAGCCAGCTGATAGGGGCGGCCATAAACATCCTCCAGAGTGAAATCCGGTGCAACGTCACCCGGGCTGAATTGTGCCATGGTGATTCCCGGATTTGAGAAAAGAAGCAGCAAGACAAGTGTGAATAATAGTTTGATCGAGTGGGTCATATGATCCTCCGTGTTGAGTGGGATTATCTGTTATTCTGTCAGTAACGGTATGGAGAGTGGGATTTTCCCGCCTTTGCTCAGGTTTAACTGTGCCTGCCAGCCCAGATGTCCCTGCAGTTCCAGTTTTACTTCATGTTTCATTGCTGTTATGTCAATCTCAATGGGGGTTACACCCTGGTAGTCTCCATCTATATAGAGACTGGCTCCGGGGGGGGTGCTGTTCATTGCCAGGGAGGCCATTTTTTTCTGAATATTCGGTTCTTTTTTCGGCGGCAGCAGTGGGGCGATCTCTTCTATCGCAGGAGGAGGTGATACAACCATTGGCACCTTGTCTGCTTGTATTTCAGGTTCTGTTTTTATGACAACGGCGGCAGGTGCCGGCTCTGGTTCAGGAATGTCAGCGTGAGTATCAACTTCTGATTCTGATTCAAAAATATCAGTGGGGGGGGCAGTTTCCGGCGCAATATTTCTGTCTTCAGTGAAAAGCTCTTCAATGGAATCTGCCGCCTGTTGCGAAAGAATGTCATCCGCTATTGATGGTGGTTCTACAGGTGGGGGAGTGCTAATGACGATGGGCTCT
>JAOZLM010000220.1 GCA_029934815.1 Desulfocapsa sp.
GAAATTGGAGCCAAAGCATGGATGAACTGTCCAAATCACAACGTGCGCGTCTTGCAATACGTACCTTTAAAGTAATCTCTGATGCCTTGATTTTGCGTGGTTTTTACAAACCATCCGGAAAGTCTGGAAGCAAGTTGTCAGAATCCTTGAAAATATTTAATCCTGAGATTTATGGTTCCATGGCAGACCCAAGGGTTGTCGAACTCCAGGGCCTGCTATACGTAATGGATCGAATGCCACGTGGCATAGAGAAGTGCAATCGTATTATCCTTACAGCAGGAGAAGATTTTAGTGATACATCCTTTGAGCAGATCATTCCTTTAAAGCGAAGAAGGCAATCCTATATCGTTTCTGAAAAAGAGATCTGTTTTGTTATTACCCGCGGACTTACTGAAATTTATGATATTCTTACCCATATTACTTTTCTGAACATCGAATCACAAAAAGTTCAGGAGCAGATATGTAATAAAGAAGGCGGAACCTGCGCTGCCTGGCATGATCTGAAGGAGATTGTTGAAAGCGAGACAAAACCCGAAGGTACTGCCCTTGATCAGGCAATCTGGAATTTATCCATTATCATTGGGCGCACGTATCGGGAAACTCGTAAGTGTTTTGAGAGTTTCGATATTAACAATCAAGAGGATCAAAACTTCAATAATGGTATTTTTGCGACCATTTTCGAGATGGGTCAGCGGATAATGGACGAAAAAGAGTCCAGTGATAAACAGCTAACCATCTACTTCACTCCATCCTTGCAGGAAATGATCGGTGTACACACTTACGCTACCTGTTGGGCTAAAAGTGTAAAAAAATTCATTTATGATAAAGATTTTGCTACAAGGAATATCCATGTGGTTAGTGCCAATATGCATTCCATGGTGAATCTACTCTATGGTGCTGGCTTCTTAAGTGAATATAATATTGACGTACCTGACAATCTGTATGGCATGGTTGGAGCAATCAGAGAACTGGATGCTGACATTTATGACTATGCGTCTACCCATGGATTTTCCTATTTGGAAGATACATCTGAATCAAATATTGATGCCATGGTTATTGATACTGCCAAGATTAAAAAATCATTTGTACACACCAGTATTGAGTGTGATTTTGAACTGCTCCAAAAGAATTGTCCTGTAATTGTGGTTATTGACTACGCCTTTGGAGTACAGGCATTTGATATTATGGACGAGTTACTTTGTCCCTGCAATTTTGATGATTCTGAAATCGCATTCAACATAAAATCGATAAGTATCATGGGCAAGGCCGGTATACTTGCCGGTAATAAAGGAGATATTATGCTTGCCACCTCTCATGTTATGGAGGGCACGCCAAACAATTATATTGTAAATAATGATCTGCAGTTTGATGATTTTGATCCAGATTATCCTATTCATGAAGGGCCAATGGTCACTGTACTTGGCACCTCACTGCAAAACAGAGATGTTTTGCAGCGTTTCCATACATCCAATTGGAAAGCGGTTGGTCTTGAGATGGAAGGAGGGCATTATCAACGAGCCATCAGTGCAGCAATCATTCAGGGGCATATTCCACGAGATATAAAAACCAGATATGCCTATTATGCCTCTGACAATCCCTTGCAGAATGGTCAGACTCTTGCTTCAGGGTCAATGGGTGATGTGGGAATAGTACCTACCTATATGATTACAAAGGTTATTTTTCAAAAAATAGTAAATAATTCGTAACTATTCAGAAACACCAATAGTTACAATAATTCTTAAATAGTTTGAATGAAATTTCTTAAAAGACACCGGCTTGCCAGCGTTTCCCCCTGGGTTCTTGCAGCCGCCTGCGGCCTGCTTACACTCATTATTGCAGTTTTTGCCGTGAATAATTACCGGCGTGATAAGGCATTAATGACTGATATCCTGCTTGAGAAAGGCGCTACCCTTATTCGCTTTGTGGCGTCAAGCTCAAGAAACTCTATTTTAGGTGGCTTGCGGACAGGAAATAGTCTTGAGTCAATGTGGCCTGAGAACGTGCAAAGAATACTGGAACACGCTTCCGGACACCCCGGAGTTGCATTTTTGGCTCTGGTCGATGAGCAGGGGGTTATTGTTGCAAATTCAGTCCCCGAAGATCGGAATCGCATGGTATCAGCGAAAACCAGATCCTTCATTGCTGCCCTTGAAGAAGATAGTATGGGCTCGCGAACCTTCAGCTTTCGCATCGCAAGTGACAAGAAAACCCCGGTTTTCCAGATTGCAGCAATGCTGCCCAAAATGGGTAGCGGTTTTATCCGGCAGCTTGAGGCTACGCACCTTGGTCCGATGAAGGGTATCCGAGGAGGTTTTCGATCTTCCCGTAGCTTCCGGGATGCGTTTACCAAGAGCTGGCGAAATGATCTTGAGAAACTAAGTAAACAGCGATTTGTGATTCTGGTGGAGCTGGATATGGCTCAATTTAACCAGCGTCTGCAACGACAGAAGCTGGAAATTATTATCCTCTCAATAGTGTTACTGTTGGTTGGAATTGGCGGCTGGCTCTCAATCCTAACCCTTGAAGGGTTGAAAGGGTCACAGTCGAGATTGCGACACATTGAAGCCTTTCGTGATATTCTCATTTCCTCCTTGCCGGTTGGCTTGATAGCCATCGACCATAATGGAAAAGTCATACTCTACAATAACTTTTCACAGGAGTTCACGGGGATAACAGAAGAGCAGGCCATGGACGCAGATAGTTCGATATTTCAGCATATTCCTGAGATCTCGGAAGCCTTTGAGGAAGCAGGGAATGCACCGACAAGCGCATATCAAAAAGAAGTGCAGGTTGAAAGTGAAACAGAGGAGTCCCATACTCTACAATTAAACCGCCTTTCAATTGTTGATCGTGAAGATAAATTTGTAGGTACTTTACTCCTGATGCAGGATCTCAGTCAGGTAAAAAAACTTGAAGAAGACCTGAGGCGCAGTGAGCGTCTGGCCGCCCTTGGAAAGATGGCAGCAGGTGTTGCCCATGAGTTGCGAAATCCACTCAGCTCCATTAAAGGGCTTGCTCTTGTTTTGCGATCACGTTTTCAGGAAGAGAACGGTGACCGTGAAACTGCAACAATTCTTGTACAGGAAGTGGAGCGCTTAAACAGATCAATCTCTGAACTGCTCGATTATGCAAGACCGCAACAGCTAAAGAAAGTCCATTTTGATATTGATAAGTTGCTGAATAAAGCAGTTTCTCTGATGCGGATAGACGCCGAAACTGCAGGAGTTGAGTTGCGCACCAATTTTGAAGAAAACTTGCCTACTGTTAATGGTGATGAGGATAAACTGACTCAGGTGCTGCTGAATCTTTTATTAAACGGTATTCAGGCCATGGAGAATGGTGGTACTCTAGATGTGTATGCAGGTGCCACTGACAGAAAAATCCAAATTGTAGTTACAGACACCGGTTGCGGTATCTCGGAAAAAGACCTTGCTCGTGTATTTGATCCATATTTTACAACAAAACCGGATGGGACAGGCTTGGGGATGGCCATGTCTGCGAAAATCATAGAAGAACATGGTGGCGAGATTCGTATGCAGTCCAAAACAGGGCAGGGAACTTCAGTTATAATTGAAATTCCCTGCTAAGTGTTTGTTTGATTTAAGCCACTGGTAATTCTTTCGGCGGTGAATCGATACTGCTGTTGTCCGGCATCACAGCAGCTTCTTTTTTCCCAGAGAAGAAACGAATCAGCGTCTGGAAAACAGTTTTGACCCCAGTCCAGATTTTGGGAAGAAGCCAGATGGAAAGAAGAATAAACGCAACAAAAAAGACAAGAAAGGCCAGCGGGTAATGTAACATTGTCCAGATACCGCCAATTACAGCCACATCTTCTACTATTGAAGCTGTCCAGTTGGAAACAGGTTCGGGGGAAGTATTAATAAGCACCCTTGTTCCAGCCTTGATTGTGTGACTGGTTGCAGCGATTCCACCACCTAGTATTCCAGATGCAATAACCAGGCTGGGGTTAACCTCGCCAACTGCGCCGGCAGCAAGCATAACGCCAGCAGGTATACGAATAAAAGAGTGAATAGCATCCCACCCTGTATCAAGTCCGGGCGTTTTGTCTGCAAAAAATTCGACCATATACATTAGAGCTGCTGCTCCAATGACCATCGGATCCTGTAAAATAAGCAGTTGTTCAGGAAGAACAACATTTCCTGTTACGCCAAGTACGCCAAGCACAGCAATGGTTGCATAAAGGTTAATCCCTGCAGCCCATGCTGTACCCATGGTAAGGGCAAGTGTGGTAATGAGTTGTTGGTAAGCGTCCATTGTACCTTCCTTTATGTTATCCAGAATTTGGAAATGAAGCCGGTAAGAAATTACATGACTTCCTAAAAGTTAAGCAGTCTGAACCGATTTAGCAAGGGACTGCTTATTTCTCGAAATTCTGATTCAGGAATGCACACTCTTTTGGTGTTAAATCAAACTGAACTTCAACCTCTTGCAAGAGTTCCTTGCGGCTTTTTTCAGGGTGTTGTTCAAGCAGACTCGAAAGCTCAGTCAAGGCCTGTCTACACTTGTCTCCTGTCGCCTGAGTTGGGTGTTG
>JAOZLM010000221.1 GCA_029934815.1 Desulfocapsa sp.
GCTCCCGCTGCCAATCATTTGAAAATTGAAGTGTATGGAATCGCAGCCCATGCCGGACTAAATCCGGAACAGGGTGTCTCTGCCCTCTGTCTTGCAGCACGTGCCATTGCTGATCTGCGCCTTGGTCGGCTCGACGAACAATCCACTGCCAACTTCGGATTGATTCAAGGCGGGGTTGCCACCAATATTGTCCCTGATTTAATAACCATTGAGGGAGAGGTTCGTTCCCATTCAGTGGAGAAACTGGATGCGTATACCAGGGAAATAGAATCTACATTTCAAAATGTGGTGAAAGGCTGGTCTGCTCAGACCGGAAGTGTTGAACCACCATCAGTGAAAATCAGTGTGGCCAAGGATTACCCGGCAATGCGCCTCAGCGACGATGATGCCGTGGTAAAAAGAGTGCGCGATGCCGGTAAAAGCCTCGACAGGGAAATTGATTTTCAGGTCGCCGGAGGTGGTTCAGACGCAAATATATTGAATAGTTATGGCCTGAAAACGGCAATTGTGGCCACGGGTATGCGTAACGTACATACAGTGGATGAATCCATCGATTTACATGACTTGTATAGTTTAACGGAGTTGTTACTCGCTATTGTTGAGGTGTAATGACAACTCTGAAAAGTATCTGCTGAAACAATGAAAGCTACCCCCCGATATAAGAGCCTGAATTTTAAATTTTATATGGCGATGGCCGTCATGCTTCTGCTCTCAGCTGCTGGAAGTTTGTATATCTTCCAGTCCAGCGCAAAGCACTTTCGTAAACTTATCCGGGTGGAATTTAAGACTACCACTCAGAGTCTGGAAAATGTCTTTTCACTCCTTAGCCGCAATACCACTCTGGCTTCAATAAATATTGCTGTAGACAGAGAGCTTTCTCAACAGCTCACAAAGGTGAAAAAAAAGACGATTCAAGCAAGGATTAAGGAGTTACGGCAGGTTAATGGCGTTGATATTGTAGTTCTTTTTAACCATGCAGGAAAAGTTGTTGCCCATAGCAGTAAATATACACTTTCGAACAGTGATATAGAAAAACTTGCTGATGTATATGCGGACCGGAGCTCCCTCCCCACAGAATCTCTTTTCGTTCCCCTTGAGAAGCAACTGATCTATTGTCATACCAGTGTCTTGAGTAGTGTTTCCCCTGAAGAATCTTATCTGGTGCTGGCTGGCCTGACAGTGGATTCAACACTGTTACGTTTGATACAAAATAACAGTCACATCGATATCAGCGTATTGCTCAATAGCAAAATCCAAACCAGCACAAGGGAGAATTTTTCAGATGCTGTAATCCCTGTCTTGTCCCCGGATGAGCTGTCCGGAGATGCTTTTTTGGATCAACTCACCATAGAACAGAATATCTACTATGCGAAATTCGAAGATCTGTCTCCAAACAGCAGTACGGCAGAACACACTTTTCTTCTCACTCATTCCATAAAAGATATCAGCAGGCTCAACAGAAAAATTCTGGTTAATCTTACGACTTTTCTTGGTCTGCAGACCATATTGATCTGCTTGTTGGGGCTGTTTTTTGTGAAAAACTTTTTATCTCCCATCCGCAACCTTACAGAGACAATCGCCAAAGTTACCAGGGGACAGTTTAATAGTCACGTCACTATAACAGGAGATAGCGAGTTGCAATCTCTTGCCAGTCATTTCAATAAGATGACTGATTTTATCCGGGATAAAGATGAGAATCTTGAGACCTTGGTCATGCAAAGAACAAATAGTCTGGAAGAGCAGAATATCTTTATAGATAACATCTTAAATTCTGCCACAGATCTTGGAATTGTGGCCTCTGATAGTAAAGGAAAAATAACCTACGCAAACCCAACTGCCGAACAGCTTTTTGCTTACAAGGCAACAGATATCATTGGACAGCCGATTGAAAATGTTCACTGTAACGCAGAGATATCTCCTGAGATAATCAATCGTGGCATGCGTGATATTCCAAAAAATGATCGCTTCTTTTATACCATTGAACAGATACACGATGGCCTGACCAGACAGGTCGAATGTACAATCACAGAGATGATTGCAACAGATGAACAATTCACCGGGTATCTGCTATTGGCCAGAGACGTGACACGGGAAGTAGAGATGGATCTGTATCTCAGCACCGCAATAGCTGAACTGGATATAATCTTTGAAAATTCTTCACTGGCAATTGTTTATGAGCATCAGGGACGCATTGCCCGGGTGAACAGGGCTTTTGAAACGATGTTCCGTTTTGAGCGTCAGGAAGTGCTCGGTCAGCAGTGGCAGGATTTTTTTAGTACTCTTCAAAGCGGAAAAACAGACAGTTTCTGGGATAAGATAACTGAAGCTCATTTCGTTCAGAACAAGGCCGGCGAAGAATTCTGGATATCGATTAATAAACGTTCCACCGATCCCGATAATCCGGCGGCAGGAGCTATTTGGACTTTTGAAGATATCAGTAAGCAGAAGGAGGCAGAACTCAAGATTAAGCAGCTTTCCATGGCTGTGGAGCAAAGCCATAATAGCGTTGTTATTACAGATACTTCAGGGACGATCCAGTACGTAAACTCTGCATTTATTCATCTTACAGGGTACACATTTGCAGAAGCAATCGGACAGAACCCGTCCATCCTCAAGTCAGGTAAGACTCCCGATGCAGTGTTTAAACAAATGTGGGAGACAATTACATCCGGTGATGAATGGTCCGGACAATTCATCAATAAGAAGAAAAACGGGGACCTCTATGAAGAGCATGTCACCATAGCCCCCATTCGTAATGAGAACGATGAGATAATAAATTACATTGCCACTAAGGAAAATATTACGCAGCTCAAAGAGGCCCATCGGCAGGCGGATCTGGCGAATAAGACAAAGAGTGAGTTCCTGGCAAATATGAGTCATGAGATCCGCACCCCGATGAACCTTGTTTTTGGTATGACAGAATTGTTACTGGATACGGAGTTGCAGGTTGAGCAGAAAAAATTTCTCAATCATATCCAGAGTGCAGCGAATAACCTTCTCGGCCTGATTAATGACATCCTCGATTATTCTAAAATAGAGTCCGGAAAGCTGAGTTTTGAGCAAAAGGTGATGGTCCTCGAGGAATTATTTGATGATCTTGAAGGGGCTTTGGCCTTAGCTGCAGAACAAAAGGGAATCGATTTACATTTTGTCATTGAAAATGAGTCGGATTGTTATCCCATTGGGGATCGCTTACGACTGCATCAGGTATTGATGAACCTTATCGGAAACGCCATTAAGTTTACAGAAGAAGGGAAAGTCGAAGCAGAAGTGGTGGTTCGGGATACTGGTGAAAACCAGTGTACTGTGCAATTTATGGTGAAAGATACTGGTATTGGTATTGAGGCGGAGAAGCAAAAACATATTTTTGACAGTTTCTCCCAGGCAAACACTTCTATCACAAGAAAGTATGGTGGAACGGGACTTGGTCTTGCTATCAGCTCTAAACTGATAGATCTTATGGGAGGGAAAATTGAGTTGTCAAGCGCACCCGGCCTTGGTACCATATTTTCTTTTTCACTTATTTTTCCAAAAGGGGAGCGGGTGAAAGCTGTGGAGAAAAGCGAGGAAATATCCTGCGCTCCAGACATTCCTCTCACTATTCTGTTAGTTGAAGATAGCAAGGCCAATCAGGAACTTGCCAAACTGATACTCCAGAAAGACAAGCATCATGTCACTATTAGTGAGAATGGTTTGGATGCGTTACGACTATTATGCGAAAAACAATTCGATGTTATCCTGATGGATGTACAGATGCCGGTAATGGACGGCCTTACAGCCACATCAATTATCAGAAAATTTGAAACCGATGCCATAGATCCCTTACCGGAATATCCTGAACTCCGGGAACAGTTGCACCTGGCTCTGTCAGGTAAACATATTCCTATTATCGCCATGACAGCTAATGCAATGACTGGTGACAGGGAAAAATGCCTGGCAGCTGGCACCGATAATTATCTGACAAAACCTTACAGCACGGTACAGCTTCGGGCAGCTCTGGCTGGAGCGCAAAATAGTTTGGATGCCAGCCGTGATGTATTTCCGGCACCTTCGGCAGAAAAATCTGCAACGAATGACTCCATGCCCGTCTCAAGAGAGAAAGCCCGGGAGTACCTTCAGGAAAATTTCAATGTAGATGACAGTGAACTGGAAGGTATTCTGGATACTTTTGCTCAATCTATGCAAACGGCTATGACGGCTCTTTCGCAGGCATTGAACGAAAAAGACATGCGTGATGTTGCCGCACATGCGCACCAGCTTAAAGGAGTCCTCCACAACCTTGGATTGACCAGGCAGGCACGGCTCACCACGGAAATTGAAAGTCATGCGCGGGTAAATCAAGTTCAGGATTGCCAGATAGTTATGACAAAATTACGTAATGATCTCAGAGAATTTTTATAATAGTCGTTTTGCCTATGGAACTAGCCGTTATTGTTGTTATGGTCGGTCCTGTGCTTAAGAGGTGGCGTTCCAGGTTGTAGGGTGTCATCATTGACGCCAGGATAAGAATTTAAGAACTGTGTAATTGCAGGATTTTTACTATTTTAAA
>JAOZLM010000222.1 GCA_029934815.1 Desulfocapsa sp.
AAACAATACTTCACCTACGGCGAGTCTCCCAACGAGCAACTCCTCGAAAGCGGTGTCAAGCTCGGCCCCATCACCATCGCCTACGAAACGCTGGGAGAACTAAACCCCGAAAAAGACAACGCAATCCTAATCTGCCACGCCTTAACCGGTGATTCCCACGTTACAGGCCACTACAAAAAAGAACCCGAAGACAGCCCACCCGGCTGGTGGGATTTCATGGTGGGATCCGATAAGGGAATAGACACAAATCGTTATTTTGTAATCTGCTGTAATATTCTTGGAAGTTGTATGGGCAGTACCGGACCAGCTTCCATAAATCCTGCCACCAATACACCTTATGGCCTGAATTTCCCCATGGTTACCATTGGTGATATGGTGGACAGCCAGAAACAGTTACTCGATCACTTGGGTATCAAAAAGCTACACTCCGTTATTGGCGGCTCTGTTGGCGGGATGCAGGTTCTTGAGTGGTGTGTTCGCTACCCTGAAATGGTAACTTCTGCCATCCCTATAGCCACCACAATGCGCCATTCTGCCCTTGCCATTGCCTTTAACGAAGTAGCCAGACAGGCAATCATGGCTGATCCAGACTGGAACAAGGGTGATTATTACAAAGACGCAGGCCCCCATCACGGACTCGCCGTGGCACGAATGATTGGCCATGTGACCTATCTTTCAGATGAGGCCATGCGCCGCAAATTTGGCCGTCAGCTTCAGGATAAAGAAGATTTCTCGTTCAATTTTGCAGGCGATTTCCAGGTTGAGAGTTATCTGCATCATCAAGGTTCAAAATTTGTGAAACGTTTTGACGCCAACTCGGTGCTGTATCTTACAAAAGCGGCAGACTATTTTGATCTCAAGAGTTCTAAGCATACCGATGAAAGCCTTCAGGATCTGAGCGGAAATACCTCCAAGTTCCTGAGTATTTCCTATACCTCCGACTGGCTCTATCCAACCTATCAGGCAAGAGAACTGGTGCAGGCCTTAAAACGCAATGGACAGGATGTAAGTTTCTGTGAAATTGAGGCTGACTGCGGACATGATGCATTTCTGATCCAGGATCAACGCTTAACTAATCTTATCAAAGGCTTTCTCGATGGCGTCACGACCTTCTAATCAGATACGTTTTGACCTTGGTATTATTGCCTCCTGGATCAAGCCGGGAGCACGGGTTTTAGATCTTGGTTGCGGCCATGGAGATCTGCTGGCATACCTGAAGGAACATAAACAGACACAAGGAACAGGAATTGAACAGGATAAGAAAAAAGCTGCATCTTGCATTGAGCGTGGGCTCAGTGTTCTGCAAGGGGATATTAAAGAAGAGGTTGCTGATTATCCTGACGACGCTTTTGATGTGGTTATTCTCAGCCAGACCTTACAGCAGGTATACCAACCTGATGTACTGTTAAAATCCCTTTCCCGTATTGGTAAACAGGTTATTGTCAGTTTCCCGAACTTCAGTCACTACAGGATACGATTCCAGTTATTTTTCTACGGACAGGCACCTAAAAGCCGCCAGCTTCCTTTTTCCTGGTACGATACACCAAACATTCGGGTAATCACCCTTGCAGATTTCAGAAAGTTTGCAAAGGAGGTGGGCTACACGATTGTGAAAGAATGTGCCATCAACACTCACGATCAGGAAAAAAGCGGCAACATAGTATCTCTTTTCTCTAATCTGCGTGCAACCTATGGTATTTTCCTGATCGAAAATAAAAAGCGGTAGCACCTTCCTTTTTTGCCCTGCACCCTTGACATTGTTTGCAGCATCCATAGAATAACAGAAACAGTTATCATTACTAATTTTACGGAGGCTCACATGTCAGACAGAAGAGATTTTATCAAAGGTAGTTTAGTTGCCGGATCCGCTTTACTTCTCGGTGGTGTCACAACTGCCAGTGCGTCAACAGCAACTTATACAAATATAGTATACACTGCCGCAAATCCCGGAAAATGGGCGAAGAAAGTTGGCGGTCATCTGCCATCCATTACCGTGGAAGGAAGTAAGGTAACCGTTTTCACCAAACATGGTATGTCTGAAAAGCATTTTATTGTGCGACACACGCTGGTTCTTGAAGATGGTACGGTGGTTGGTGCAAAAGTTTTCAGCCCTAAAGACAAGGAAGCAAAATCGAGCTATGAACTTCCTGCCGGATACAAAGGGAAGGTCTTTGCCACCAGTTTTTGCAATCTTCATGACTTCTGGGTCAATGAGGCAACCGTATAAAACTTCCCGTTTCCATCATGAAATAGCAGATCGTTATTTCATGGTGGGATTATTTCCTGAAAAGGGAAACATTATTTCCCATTAAATGCAATCCTGCCTGCCATTCCCCGGCAAGCCACTCCATTGTTTGTACTGAAAAAAAGCTAACATGGCTAAGATCATCTTTATAGCGCCATTTTGCAAAGGCCTCTGTGTCCTGAGCCATTCCAGTCATAATTCCTAAGCAGCCGTCTGTTTTCACAAGTGACCAGAGCAAACTCAAATCTGTTGCAGGTTTATGGAAATGTTCCACCACCTCACTTGCACAAACAAAGTCATATTCGATTTTGAGTACATCTCTATCAGGCGCATAAAAAGGATCATAAATATGCATTTCATGACCTTGTTCTTCAAACATAATTGACAAGGTGGGCCCGGGGCCGGATCCAAAATCAAGGCCTTTGCTCCCTGGAGTAATCCGTTCCTGCATCGGCTGAAACAGCTTACTTAAAAAAGTTCGGTATCCGGGATCGTTGGGTGAATTTTGGTGTTTGTCATACTCTGCTTTTTCTTGCAAAGGAGAGAGGAAATATGAGGGGGGAACAAAAATCAGGGCGCAGCGGGTACAGCGATAAAACTCTCGTGATTTATTGCTGTAGAATGGTAAAATACCGGATGACTGTAGACACAGAGGACATTGCTGAACTATTGCTGTCATCAAATAGTGGCCGACTATTCCGGCAGGATTTCCTGCTTCAGTAAACAGCAGGAAATTCGGTGTTCAGGTTTTCCTTTATCGTCATAGACAATGGTATCCGGCTGAAGAAGTTTATTCATGACGCAGCCCTCTGCGATCTCCAGTTGAAAAAAGTTATCCTCGGTTAACCCATCATTGGTAACGAGTTTATCATTCTTAATGCTTAGAGCATGTACGGGATAATCTTCACATAACGGACAACGATACACCCGGCCATTGGGGAAAATAAAGAAATTTTCAGCTACTATTCCGGCACACTCGAAAAGTTCATCTTCTTCCAGAAAAACCTTGGGAAAGGTTACATGAATTCCTGCATCTGCAGCTTTAGCAGCAAGCTCTGGAACAGTGGCGAGCCACTCCTCGGGACTCACCTGCCACTCAGTACCTTCTGCACTTTCCGCAGCAGAATTTCCGCGAAGACCGATCACCTGAATAAAAAAACGTTTTACTCCAATTTCGGTAAGTAATGGAATCATCCGATGCAGATGTTTAATATTGAGATTGGAAACGGTATAAATCACCGACACATTATAGCCTGCAGCAACAGCTTTTCTCATATTGCCTGTGCAAATTTCGTAAACGCCTTTCCCCCGGATCGGGTCATTGACAAGGCTATCTGGCCCATCGAGACTGAAACTTAAAAAATCAATCTGATCCGGGCTTGAAGTTTCAAGCAGATTGTGAAAAAGGTATCCGTTGGAATCCACTGTGACATCAAAACCTAATGACTTTGCCTTGCTGATGCCATGTACCAGATCTGGATGCATGGTTGGCTCACCGCCCAAAAAAATCACGTTTGACTTTTTGTCCGGTGCAGCAAACAACTCCAGCCATTTTTCCATGGTCTCCCGGGGAAGTGTTTCTGTGCCGTGTTGATCCTTATTAATGTAACAGTGGCGGCAGGAAAGATTACAGGCTGTCAGGATATGAAAAAATATATTTCGTTCGGCTCTTTGAAAACCGACTGTTCTTGCTTTTGAGATCATTGTTTTAAAAGGGGTTTATTGGCTCAGGGTATATGAGGAAAGAAGTGAATCCTTCCAGTAGTTGTTGTCAGGGTTTTCAAAAAAACGTTTAAATAATGAAAGACTCTGTTCACGTAAAATATCAGGTATAAGCTTAACAGTCATCTCTTTATACAAAGGGTTTAACTGGTTCAGGGGCAGATTCGTACCACCTCCCATAACATCTTCATAAGCGTAGACAATGCGCCTGATCCCATTTAAAAGCATGGTTGAATAGCACATCAGACATGGTTCCATTGTGGAATAGACGGTAATTTCATTAAGAGGGATTGTTGATTTTTGACCAAGGAAATTCCGCAAAGCGAGAATCTCCGCATGATCAATTTCATTCACCTCATCCTTCTGATCCTGGCTATTTTCACGCCTGCCACTGGCTACGACCTGGTTTTCATGCACAAAGATAGCTCCCACAGGGAATTCCCCGTGAGCCAGGGCTTCTTCGGCTTGCCCCAGCGCAATTTGCATATATTTTTCGTGGTTTGCCATATTAAATAACCTGATTACCATCGAACCTCAGTATTGTTTGATTCCTGCAATCCCGTCATTCCGGACTTGATCC
>JAOZLM010000223.1 GCA_029934815.1 Desulfocapsa sp.
CCTATCATCAATAATCTTCGGGGACGCTCAATAAAACTTCTGATTTCCCGACGATACGCTTTATAGCCGCCCTGAATACGCCTGGCTACCGTCCCGGATTCATTGACCAGACGACACACCTCAGTGCTGCGTTTGCCTCCCCGCCAGCAATAAATTACAAGTTTTGCCGGAAGGAAACTTTTAATTTGAGCGAGGATGGCGTCTACTTTGGGGCGGGCAATCTTCTCACCCAGTTGCAAGGCCTGATTTTTTCCCACCTGTTTATAAATGGTTCCGATTTCTGCCCGCTCTTCATCGGCAAACAGGGGGATATTTACCGCACCGGGAATATGCCCCTGGACAAATTCAACGGGTGAGCGCACATCAATAAACTGTACGCCATCATCAGGCAGGATTTTAGAAAATTTTACCGAATAACTCACATCTGCCCCTCTATGAGACGTACCTGCACGACACCACGCACAGAATTACAGCAGAATATTGCTTCTGCCTGTTTCAGATCGTCACGGGACAAAGTCTGTTCCACAACAACAATTTTGCTATCTGCAAGCAACTTCCTGCGCATGGTACCGGCAAGAAGAGCAGAGGAAACTGGCGGGGTGACATATTGTCCATCTTTGTAAAGAATAAGATTAGTGATGCAGCCCTCGGTTATTTCGCCCTGTTCATTTTGAAAAATGGTATCAAACAAACCTTCCTCCTGCACCCTTGCAAACTCTTCCTGAAAAAGCTGACGATGACTGGTTTTGTGGAAGAAAAATGAAGATGAAGAATCCACCTGTTTAGCAGACAGGGATATCGGCCGCAGAACGTCACTTTCCTCTTCCGGTTTTTCGGGAAGACAGCGCCTTTGTGGTGGTTCACACGAAACAGATTCCGTTGTAACGGTTCCATCTTTTTGTAAACTTAGACGAATGCGAAGGCAATCATCACTATTTTCACTTTCCATTTCCTCTAATGTATTCAATAGCATTTTCTTATCATAATGAAACAAGAAATAATCGGCTGATTGTTGCAAGCGTTCAAGGTGATAATCAAGCAGCCAGTACCCGTCATTTTTTTCAAGGAGTATCGTTTCAAATAAACTGAACACAGCTTGTGATCTGGTTAGAAAGTGAGCTTTTAGCAAACATTCTTCCCACTCCTGCGCAGGATCAGAATCCTGTACAATCCCGGAACCGATCCCCATTTCACCTTTTCCATCCCGCAAACGGATAGTGCGGATAGGGACATTAAATACAGCATTTCCATCAGGAGCAAAATAACCGATGGCACCGGTGTAGACACCACGTGGCAACGGTTCAAGCTCACGAATAATCTCCATGGTTCTGATTTTTGGAGCGCCGGTCACTGAGCCACATGGAAAAAGGGCTTTTAAAAACGCCAGCATTGACACCTGTGAAAATACATTTGTATCTGTTTTGGTGAAAATTGTGGACGTCATCTGCAGGACGCTTTCATAACGTTCCACATCAAACAAGGATTTGGTGATCACCTTATCATCACCGCATTCATGGGTGAGACGGCCAAGATCGTTGCGCAGCAAATCAACAATCATCACATTTTCACTTCTGTTTTTCGGGTCGTTTCGGAGTTTTTCACAAGAGGCAATATCCTCCTGTAAATCTCGCCCGCGCTGCATCGTTCCCTTCATGGGACGAACCGTCACGGTATCTGCGTCCACCCGAAAAAACAGCTCGGGAGAGAGCGAGAGAATATGTTCTTTACCAAGGCGCATCATAGCACCATAAGAAACAGATTGATTTGCACGCAGGTGCGCATAGAAACTATTCACTGAACCCGCAAAATCAAAAAGAAGTTTTAACGTGTAATTTACCTGATAGGTATCACCTGCGGCGATATACTCTTTGACCCGATGCACAGCCTTCAGGTAAGCACTTTTATCCTGACTGGGTCGTATGTTACTAACAGTGAAATCTGAAGAAGATTCTTGAGAAGATTGTGGGAAAGCACATGCACCTGACCCATGATCATGGATAATAGCTTCTGGAAACACAGCAAATGAAACTAAAGGAGTGTCTGGTGAAGAGAGTGGTAACAACCCGGTCAACTGTTGTTCCAGCAGATAGCCAAATTCATAGCTTATCCAACCTGCCAGATAGTTCCCCTCTGCCAGTCTCTTCTCAAGGTTTTCAATAAAGCGGGCAGGATCATCACCAGCATAAAAATCAAGCCGCTCAGAAGGATGCAAAAAAAGAACAGACTGATGATTTTCACTGTCACTCCTGACACTATCCAGGAAGACATATTCTTTTTCATCTGCTAAAGAGGCAAGCAATTTATCCAGTTTATGCTGTTTCAACGGCGTCATGCAGTTCCTTCTAGCAATTCAAGGTGGAATTACAAGCAAAAACATCCCGGCAGAACATGCAATCCCCTGATTCATCATTTTATTTGTCGCCACTTATAACTCTAATCAATACTTGCGTAGGATGGAAAAATATTATATATTGTCTAATTCTGCGATAATAATTATGTGACAAAATTCCGTCGCTTTTTTCACAATACCACTGCATCATATATAAAGGAGGAATTATGCTTATTAAGGATTGGATGGCTACCACCATACTTACTGTGGACGCCAACACTTCTGTCATGCGAGCCGGCAGGACCATGAAAGATAACAACATCAGAAGGTTGCCTGTCGTTGCCAAAGGAAAGCTTGCGGGCATTATGACCGATCGTGATCTTAAAGAAGCAGCACCCTCTTCCACCACAGAAATAGATCTGCATGAAATGTACTATCTTCTCTCGGAGATGAAAGTACGGGATGTAATGACTACAGATCCAATATGCCTCAAGCAGTACGACACTCTTGAAAAAGCTGCAGTTGTTATGCTCAACAAGAAAATTTCCGGTTTGCTCATTACCGATGATGAAGGCAATCTTGTAGGGCTGCTTTCCGAATCAGATGTTTTACGCGGTTTCATTCACGCAACAGGTATCCAGGACGGCGCTTTTCAATTCGTTATGGATATGTCTGATGCAAGTGGATCAGTGTCCAGACTTATTGATGTTTTGCGCCAGAACAGAGCCAGAGTCCTTTCCATCCTCACCTCCTTCGACGATGCCCCTACCGGTTCCAAGCGTGTTTCTGTGAGAGTCATGCCCTATGATGGTGAAGTCGATGCACTGATGAAAGAGCTCAGTGATTTAGAAGGATACACCATAATTAGTCAGGGAATGGACGAATTGAGTGATTCCCTTAAAATTAAATAAACAGTTTCAAACAGAAAATTTATCAACACCCAATAAACAAAGGAGATTTATCTATGTCCCGAAAAATGGTCACCATCGATGGTAACCAGGCATGTACCCACGTTGCCTATGCCTGCAGTGAAGTTATCACCATCTACCCCATCACGCCTTCTTCACCTATGGCTGCTGAGGCAGATACCAAAGCAACCGGAAACCAGGAAAACATCTGGGGCTCTATCCCGGCTGTAACGCAGATGCAATCAGAAGGTGGCGTTGCAGGTTCCCTGCATGGTTCTCTTGCTACTGGTGTGCTCTGTACCACCTTTACTGCATCTCAGGGACTTCTCCTGATGATTCCTAATATGTACAAGATTGCCGGTGAGCTCACCCCCACCGTTTTTCATGTAACAGCTCGTTCCATCGCCGCCCAGGGACTCTCCATTTTTGGTGATCATGCTGATATCTACGCAGCACGTCAAACCGGTTGGGGTATGCTCTGCTCCCAGAACGTTCAGGAATGTATGGACATGGCTCTTATCTCTACTCAGGCCTCTCTTGCTACCCGTATTCCTTTTATCCACTTCTTTGATGGTTTCCGTACCTCTCACGAGATTCAGAAGATTGAAGAACTGACCAAGGATGATATGGCAGAGATGATTGATGAAGATTTAATCATCGAACACCGTAATCGTGCTCTTACTCCTGATCGTCCAACCATGCGTGGTACTGCTCAGAACCCTGATGTGTACTTCACAGGTCGCGAGACAGTTAATCAGTTCTACGCAAAAACCCCCAAGGTTGTTCAGGACACCATGGACAAGTTTGCTGCCCTCACCGGCCGTCAATATCACCTTTTTGATTACTACGGATCACCTGATGCAACAGACGTTGTTGTTATGATGGCTTCCGGTTGTGAGGTTGTGTCTTCCACCATTGATCACCTTGTAAGCGAAGGTAAAGATGTTGGCCTTGTAATCGTTCGTCTCTTCCGTCCATTTGATTGTAAAGCAATGGTTAACGCCTTGCCTTCATCTGTTGAACGTATCACCGTCATGGACAGAACAAAAGAGCCAGGATGTGCTGGCGAGCCCCTCTATCAAGACGTTCGTACTGCAGTTGGCGAGGCCACCGAGTCCAACACCGCTGCTTACCAGCCAATGATCATCTCCGGACGTTACGGACTGGGATCTGCTGAATTTACCCCTGCAATGGTAAAAGCCATCTTTGACAACATGGAAGCAATGGCTCCCATGAACCATTTCTGTGTTGGTCCAAATGATGATATTGCCGGAACAAGCCTTGATTACGATGC
>JAOZLM010000224.1 GCA_029934815.1 Desulfocapsa sp.
GCCAAATGGCCAATAGCGCATGTTTCAGTGCATTGGTCGATTTCTTTAATCGGGCAGACAGAAAAAGTAAGCAGCACCGAATTGGAAAAATCCTTAATAATCATATCATCAAAGGCGGGCATCTCAGCGCCCAGCCCATGGGAGCACTGCGTGACTTTGTGGCACGTGATCCCAAAACGGAAAAAGCAGCTGTGATTAATTTTCCGGTTTTACGTGAAAATCCATACAAGATAGATGTCGCAGCTTGTGAGAGCATTATAAAAGAAGAGCAACCCGAGCTGATCATCCTTGGCAAAAGTATGGTCATTCATAAAGAACCCGTGCAGGAAATCAGAGCCTTTGTGGATGAATATGCACCTTCCTGTATCGTTATGTACGATATGGCACACGTCTTAGGTTTATACGGAGCACACTTCCAGTCACCATTGCAGGAAGGAGCACATATCGTTACCGGATCAACCCATAAAACATTTTTTGGCACCCAGCGAGGTGTGATTGCAACGGATTTTGCCGAAGACGAACTTAATTATGAATTGTGGGAGGCGATACAGCGAAGAACGTTCCCAGGCAGTGTCAGTAATCATCATCTGGGAACCATGACCGGGCTTTTATTTGCGACCTACGAGATGAATCACTTTAAAGATGCATATCAGAAAGCTGTTATTGAGAATGCAAAAGCATTTGCTTTAGCCTTGAAGGAAGAAGGGCTTGATGTGGCGGGAGATCCGGAAATCAGCTTTACAGAAACGCATCAGGTTCTTGTACATGTTGGGTATGGGAAAGGTGCAAAGGTCGCGAAAATGATGGAAGACAATAATATCATTGTGAACTACCAGGCCACGCCGAGGGAAGAAGGTTTTACAGCTTCAGGTGCCTTGCGACTTGGTGTCTCAGAGATGACACGATTTGGAATGAAGCAGAAAGATTTTCAGGAACTTGCCTCTTTATTGGCGGATCTTATACGAAATGAATCCAATATTATAGAAGAAATTAAGTCGTTTAGAGCCAGGTTCCTTGAGATGCAATACTGTTTTGAAGAAAAAGACTTTCCGGATTTGCAGGAAGCATTTCACGCATCCCTGTAATGACGATGGCTCATTATAGTCATGGCCAAACGGGCTTTTATGTTGACTGAATGGTCATCTCCTGATACTGTTTTTATGTTATTAGCAGGCAAGATAAAAACAAAAAATTAGTCTCAGGTTGAAATTATGAATGATTCGTCACTACTTGCAGATGTTGATGTCGCAATTATTGGTGGTGGAGTTGTCGGGTGCGCTGTAGCACGCCGAATGGCACTTGAAGGGGCGTCTGTTGTTCTTATGGAAAAGGCAGCAGATATTCTTGATGGTGCCAGCAAAGGAAACAGCGCAATTCTCCACACCGGATTTGATGCACCAGTTGGAACCCTTGAGTGGGAGTGTGTCCAGAAGGGGTATGAAGAGTATCTGGAAATTCATAAAAGTTTCAATTTGCCACTTCTTAAATCCGGCGCACTTGTTGCTGCATGGACGGAAGAGGAAGAGGCGCGTTTCCCTGATATATTAAAAAAAGGTTCTGACAACGATGTAAAAGATCTCCAGCTGCTCAGCAAAGCAGAAGTACTGGCCCGTGAGCCAAATCTGTCGGGAGATATTCGGGCAGCTATTTCTGTTCCACGTGAATTCGTAATCGATCCCTGGTCTGCGCCACTTGCATATCTGATGCAGGCACTGGAAAACGGTGGTAAGGCTCTTTTTAATGCGGGTGTCACAGGTGGTGAGTTTTCCGGTTCTCACTGGCTCCTTAAAACTGCCAGAGGAACTGTTCGGGCACGTTATGTAGTTAATAGCGCCGGACTCTACGGAGATATTCTGGATCGGGATGTACTTGGTTCTTCCGAATTTACCATCAAACCGAGAAAAGGCCAGTTTGTGGTTTTTGATAAAGCCGCCGGTAAACTGACAAATTCTATTATTTTACCCGTACCGACAAAACGCACCAAAGGTATTGTTCTCTTTCCGACAATCTTTGGCAATCTGATGGTTGGTCCCACAGCAGAGGAACAGGATGATCGTGATGATGCGTCTGTGGATCAGGACATTCTCAACGATTTACATTCTCAGGCTGTCAAACATCTGCCAGCCCTTGCCAATATCCCTGTAACTGCAACGTACGCCGGAATCAGACCTGCAACCGAGAGACCTGAGTATCGGGTCATGGAATATAGTGATCGTAACTGGATAACACTTGGTGGAATACGGTCAACCGGGCTAACGTCTGCCCTGGGTATTGCACAGCATGTGCATAGTCTTCTTGCCGGTCAGGATACTGGCTTTACAGCGCTTACTAATCCATCTGTACCCACGGTTCCAAATCTTGCCGAACATCTTCCGCGTGATTGTGCAGACAAGGGATATGGTGAAATTGTCTGCCACTGTGAAATGGTTACCAAACGTGAAATTAAAGCTGCTCTGGATAGTAAGATATTGCCTGTAGGAAGTTTTAGTGGTTTGAAAAGACGAACCCGTGCAACCATGGGGCGGTGTCAGGGATTTTACTGCTCAGCCCGTCTTGCAGAATTAACCGAAGGGAAGTTCGAGGTTCCGATCGCAGTAGGAGAAACAGATGAATAATACTCTGAAAAGCGATAGCTGTGATGTTGCCATTATCGGAGGCGGTCCGGCAGGGCTCGCAGCAGCCACAGAATTAAAGAAAATTGGAATCGAAAGAGTAGTTGTGCTTGATCGTGAAACAGAGGCCGGTGGTATTCCACGCCATTGTGGTCACCCTCCTTTTGGCCTGTTTGAATATAAGCGTATTCTCACCGGGCCATCCTATGCGAAAAGAATTGTGCAAACTGCTGTGGATGCAGGTGTTGAAATACGCCTGAAAAACACAGTAACGGCACTTGGGGCCGATGGTCAGCTGACTATTGTCTCACCTGATGGTGTTGCCGATTTGCAGGCAAAACGTGTTCTGCTGGCAACCGGAACCCGGGAAACACCCCGCTCGGCAAGATTGGTTTCAGGAGTCAGGCCGTTAGGAATCTGTAATACAGGTGCTTTACAATCAATGGTGTATCTGAAAAACCGTATTCCTTTTAAACGGCCGGTGGTAGTGGGTACTGAGATAGTGAGTTTTTCCGCATTATTTACCTGTAAGAAAGCCGGGATTAAACCCGTCGCAATGCTTGAGGAAGCGCCAGGTACAACAGTTAAATGGCCCATCAGTTATGGCGCGGGGTTACTTGGAGTACCGCTGTCTCTTCGCACAAAACTTGTCAGTATTCAAGGCCATGAGCGTGTTGAGTCTGTTTTGGTGGCTGATAGTGATGGAAATGTAAGAAAAATTGTTTGTGACGGAGTGCTGTTTACAGGATTGTTTACACCTGAATCGAGTCTTGTCAGAATGAGTCATCTGAAGATAGATGAGAACACCGGAATGCCAGTGGTTGATGCGCATGGCCGCTGCTCTGATCCAGCATACTATGCAGCTGGAAATGTCTTGCAAAAGCCGGTGAAGGTCGCAGGGACGTGCTGGAAGGGAGGACGTGAGACTGCCCGGTGGATAGCAAAGGATTTAAAGAATTTCTGATTGTACGACCTGATTATCACTGAAACTCAGCTGCTACATCTGTCATTCCGGACCTGATCCGGAATCTCTTAGAAAAGCACTACGTTAACAAGGTTCCATTAAGTATCCAAAAATTGCCAGGAAACGATTTCCCGTTGAAAGAGTTGTCTGGCATACAAATGAAAAAATGAAAGCGCTTCCCGGCGGCTCTGTTCTGTGAGCTGCAGGCGCTGTAATCGATCCAGCGGCTGTTTCAGTGCCATGTCTAACGAGCGTAAGGTTCCGCAGGAAAGTCGAATACGGGTGGACTGTTTATCTTTATTGCAGCGACTGCAGAGTATGCCGCCACTCTGCAGGTGAAAACTGAACATTTCATTTTGTACGAGCTGACAACCGCAATCACTACAGTTTGTTAGGTTAGGGCTGTATCCTATAATTGCAAAAAATCGAATAAAGAAAAATATTAAAACAGGATCCGAATTTTTACTGGTGTTTAAAGTATGTAATACCCAGTGAAGCAAGGGGTAGAGTTCTGCGTCTCCTTCAAGGTCTTTGGTTGCAAGAAGAACTGTTTCGCGGATAATGCTAGCAATAGTGTAGCGGGAAACATCTGTACGGAGGGTTATAAATCCATCAAGGAGTTCTGCTTCTGCAATAAAAGCCAGACGTCCATTTTGTGGAAGGGTGTGCAGGATACGAAGAGAACTGAAAATTTCGAGCTTGTTAACAAAACGTTTTTTACTGCGTTTTGCCCCTTTGGCAATACCTGTTATGCGACCAATATCCCGACAGAAAAAAGTGACGATTTTATCAGATTCGCCATGATCCCGGCAGTCAAGAACAATGGCCGCTGATTCTATTTGCTGTTTCGCCCCTTGCTCAGGTGTTGATGATGCCACAATTTATTTCCCAAACCTTGATGGCGTCGTAAAAACTCTTCATCTGCTTCGTTGCTGCCAATTTTCTATCAT
>JAOZLM010000225.1 GCA_029934815.1 Desulfocapsa sp.
AATAACAATGACTTTTAATGATATCCTTCAGAAAAATCCGCAGTTAACCATTTTACTGGTTGATGATGAGCTGGCTCAGCTCATGTTGCTGCGTATGCTCCTTGAACAACAGGAGTATACCGTTGTTACTGCCACCAATGGTGAAGAAGCGCTGGAGTTATTTAGGCGAAACCCTAATATTCGCCTTGTTGTTACCGATATCGATATGCCGGTAATGGACGGATACGAGCTTATTCGCAATATCAGAAAAGAACAGAGCAGATACACTTACACCATTGTATTGACTTCCAATGAAGACAAGAGCTCGGTTGTTAAAGCGTTGAATTATGGTGCAGATGATTTTCTTACCAAACCTGCTTTAAACGAAGAATTGCAACTGCGAATTAAAAGCGGTATTCGACTCCTTCGTCTGGAAAGTCACGATGCATTGATTTTGTCCCTTGCAAAACTGGCCGAGTACAGAAGTGAGGAAACGGGTTTTCATCTGGAAAGGGTGCAACGATATACCTGGTTGCTCGCTGAGGATATATCCGACAATTGTCCGCAACTTGAGATAAGTGCGGCCTTTGCCGAAGAAATTTCACAGGTTACGGTACTTCATGATATCGGAAAGGTTGCAACACCAGATAATATTCTGCATAAACCAGGAAAACTTACAGACAGTGAATTTGAGATCATGAAAGAGCATGCTGCCATTGGTGGTAAGATGCTGCTCGATATTTTTTCCCAGACTGGTTCTCATTATATTAAAACAGCAAGTGATATTGCCATGTATCATCATGAAAAGTTTGATGGCAGCGGCTATCCTGAAGGCCTGGCTGGTGACGAAATTCCCATAAGCGCAAGAATTATGGCTTTAGCCGATATTTACGATGCCATGAGTTCTAAGCGCTGTTATAAAGAGGCTTTTTCGCATGAAAAAGTGAAATCTATTATTGTAGAAATGCGGGGCAAACATCTCGATCCGGATGTGGTGGACTCTTTTCTACGACAGGAATATGTCTGGCTTGCCATTAAGGATCGTTACCAGTAGGAAAACGACAGGTTGTGTTACGCTGCTATTACAACTATGATGGATTCGTAAAAACTCTTCATCTTCTTCGTTACGCGCCCGAAGGAAGTACTCTTGGGGTACAAATTTCATATCATTTCAACGTACCTTAGTACGCCGAAATAATATGAAATTTCCGTGCCTCGAACATGAAGTTTTTTACAAACCCATCTTGGCTTTGGACTTTTTACGAGTCCATCAACTATGATAAAGCTGATCCTTAGCTTCCCGGTAACTTAACACTTCCAATGATTATGAAAAAATACATATTTGCAACGTTGCTGATTCTCTGTTGTGCCGGCCTGTTCTTTTTTTTGAAGAGTGATCGGATAAAAACGGTGCAGGCAGCTGATGTCTTACCGGCCGATGTAATGGTCTATGCCGAACAGCATGAGTTCGTGAAAATATATCAGGAGTTTGCCGGAAGCCGACTTGGCAGAGTACTTAGCCGTATCGATTATGTTGATATAACCACCCAGCTTGGCGGGGATAAAAAAATTGCCACAGATGCGTTAAGCCTGTGGCAGGAAATAGATACACTGATTAATGAACCCGGTTTCGATCAGTTACTGGGAAAAGAATTTTCTCTGGCGCTGTTTCCCATGCCCGGTTTATCCCTGGAGGATCCGCTAAAAAACCTTGAAGAGCGACTTTTGCTGATAGCAAGACCCAGGCATAATGCGAAAGTCCTTCAATTCCTGGCCTCTTATATAACAAAAGATATTGAGCAGTCAACAGTGCAGTATGGAATCCATACCATTACCAGATATAAGATAGACGAACAATACACCCTCTCCACAGCGACTGTCGCAGGCCTTGTCCTGGCGGCTGTGGATGAACGCCTGGTACGGAAAAGTCTCAGTACTTTTGATGATCAGACAAGTACCCTTGCTCAAAGCATCAGATTCAAACAGTTACGGAAAAGTTTTGAAGGAGCAACTCTCTTTAAATATTTCTCTTTCGAGCCGTTGCGGGAACAGGCAACCATAATTGCAAAGAAACTTCAAAAGGATGATCAGCAACAGATCCTTGAACTCCTGGAACAGTGGAACGGATGGGAAGCAGGTGCTTATGGTGCATGGAATCAGAAAGGATTGATTAAAGAAAAGCTTGAGATTCTTTATGATGCCACTCAACTGGATCCGAAAGTAGCGAAACTTTTTGTAACTGATCCTGAAAAGAATAACACCCTGAACATGGTACCGGCCGATTCACTCTTTTACTATTGGACCAATGGCCTGAATTTACCGTTGTTGTTTGATATGTACAGCGATCTGCTGGTTCAGCAGCAACCGGAAATGTTAGATCTTTTACAGCAGGAACTCCGTGATACGGTAGATATGGGGCTTGAGGAAATTCTGGCTCTTGCTGGCAATGAATGTGGTATTATTGTTGAGGACGTCGAAGGGGAAGGTGTGCCGTTGCCAAAAGTGTTGACGATGGTTGAGTTGCAGGATACGGATACCTTTATGCAGGTTTTTCGCAGGCTTCTTGAAGAAGCGGATATTCCTATAAACACCAGCAGTTATCAGGATCATGAAATTAGTTACTGGGGAATTGCACCACAGGATGGATTGCAACCGGCTTTTGCATTATCAGGAAAATATTTACTGCTCTCCAATTCCAGAAATCTTGTGAAACAGGTTATAGATCTTCAAAATAATCCGGATAAGACATTGACCAATAATCTGGATTTAAAAGAGCTGAAAAGTGAATTGATAAAAGAAAATAACTCGACAGCTTACGTGCATATAGCACTTATGGCGGATGCCTTTAAAACCCTTGCCACCTGGGCAGGAGGTATGGCCGTTTTACAGGGGCCGGAAACAGCGAACAAGGTGAATTTGCTTATTGAAGAACTTGTCCTGCCACTGCTTGACGGAGTTGCAATGTATACGCAGCTATCATCGAGAACTGAAGTGAAAGAAGGCCGTATTGTGATGGAATCTTCAGTTCTTGTAATAGATTGATGGACTCATAAATAAACAATTTTAGAACGATAAATAAATCCAATGGAAAAACTAGTAAAAGAATTAGGGAAGATAGTGCCTTTTCAAGAAACAACAGATATTGGCGATCTGGTTCTTGTCGTTGCAAAAGAGCCGCAGATGCTTGTTTACGCGTTGGTTACCGATATAACACGTGATACATCAAGAAAAGCGGAGTGGTGGCACCTGGCTCTCACCTTCCTCACCGTTCCGCCTCAGGAAGTAACCTGGACGCTCAGAACTCCACAGATGACAGGTCTGGAAATTTTTACCATGGGAGGGGAGGAACGTTTTATAAAAGCAGTTAATATGGCACCGTCTCTTCACAAGGGGGGGGGGGTACCACCTGCTGAAAGCCATGAGAAACCAAAAGACAAAAAGGCATCATTCCTGAAACGGGTTAAGTAGTGACTGTCTGGTCAGAACGAAAACTCATAAACAGAATCCTGAAAAGTGCCCCCAAACGTCCTGCTGATGTCTTACTCTCCATTGGTGATGATTGTTGTGAGGTAGCCACTGGTTCCTGTACACTTATTTCCACTGATACTCTTGTGGATTCTGTTCATTTTGATACCTCCTTTCATCCCCCTTATTTGCTTGGCAGAAAAGCCATTGCGGTTAATTTAAGCGATATCGCAGCCATGGGGGGAGTACCTCGCTTTGCCTTATTATCTCTATGCCTGCCTACAGATCTGGAACAGGAATGGATTGACTCATGGATTGATGGGGCATTGTCCATGTTACAGGAATTTAACTGCATACTTGTTGGTGGTGATACCGTAAAAGGAAGTACTCTTGTATTTACAGTCACTGTTCTTGGAGATCCTCTTGAAGAAGGCGCAATATACCGTTCAGGTGCAGCTGCTGGTGATTCAGTTTGGGTGAGCGGTTGTCTGGGATCAGCAGGAGCCGGACTTGCACTATTAAATCTTGAAAAAGATCATTCTCAGAAAGTAGATAGCAGCGCCTGGAAAACTCTGTATGACGCACATTTAAACCCCACCCCACAAGTGCATTTAGGTCAGAAACTGGCCCGTAGTTCGTATGTCACTGCCATGCAGGATATCTCAGATGGTCTTGCCACTGATCTTGCACATATTTGTTATGCCTCAAAGGTGTCTGCAATAATACAATTATCCTTACTTCCCAAACACGGATCACTACAGACGGCTGCAGATTTCCTCAAGAAGGAAGTGAATGATTTGTTGCTTCGTGCGGGTGAAGATTATCAGCTTGTGTTCACGGTTAAAAAGGATGAAGAGAGAGCTTTTATCCATTTTATGGGACATGAAGAACAGCTGATTAAAAAAATCGGATTAGTGACTGACGGGGAAGGATTGTTCCTGGAAGAAGGTGGAAAAAGAAAGGATATATCATTCCAGGGGTATGAACATTGATGCCTGCATGGTGGTTGCTCGTATCCAGTCTGGTATTTGTGGAAACGTAAAAATGATGGCGTCGTAAAAAGATACAATAC
>JAOZLM010000226.1 GCA_029934815.1 Desulfocapsa sp.
GGGAGAATACGCCGATATACCAAAAAACAATCTGTATCAATAATGGTGTGTTACGAAATATTTCCACATATGCCAGAGCCACTTTGGCGACCAGCCAATTTTTGGAAAGTCTCAAAACACCAATAAGAAATCCGAGCATGGTGCTGAGTATAATTGCCAGAACTGAAATGTATATTGTGTTGAGAGCGCCAATGACGAAAATGCGGCCATATGTTCCAACCCCGGGCTCATTGGAAATAAGTTTAAAGGAGCTGTCGAATCCTGCGGCAACGTTAAGGAATCCAAAACCCGTATGCATCCCGCGTGCTTCGAGGTTCTGAGCAGTGTTACCGGCAAGGTACCAGATGAAGCAGCCTACAGCCGCTGCGATCAGGAATTGATAAAAAACAGATCGAACTCTCTCGTCCTGGAAAAAATCAAACTGCTCATCTGGCTTGATATGCTCGGATTCTTTGCTACTATCACTAAGCGCCACAATATTTTCTCCTTGATATCTGTTTTTTTACAGTGCGAATTACTGGTACCAAGCCAACTTGTTAATTGATTTGGTACCAGTTGGTAGAGTAAGGCTTAAAACCTGCCCCCACATCTCACGGAAAAAGTCATGAGAAATGTGGGCGAAGGATTTGTACTAACGCATAGGCGGAGCATACATCAGGCCACCTTTGTTCCAGAGGGCGTTAAGAGTTCCTTCCCTTTGGATGCCAAGGGCGCCTTTACCACTGCCGATATATTTTTCGTAGTTTTCACCGTAATTACCAACCTGCTTGATGATATTATAGGCCCAGTCCTTAGAGAGCCCTAAGCCTTCGTGCAAGTTACCTTCTACGCCAAGCATGCGGCGAACAGACACATCTTTTGAGTTGGCACGCATATCATCAACATTAGCGCTGGTAATGCCTAATTCTTCTGCGTTAATCATGGCGAGTAATGACCATCTGACGAGGTCGGCCCACTGGCTGTCTCCCTGTCTTACTGCGGGACCCAGAGGTTCTTTTGAAATAGTTTCAGGAAGAATCATATGATCGGCAGGATTTGGAAATGAAATAATATTTGCGGCCAATGATGATTTATCAATCGTTACCGCATCGCACCCACCTTTCAGGTATGTATCGTCACGAACATTCCAGTCCTCGAATGTAACAGCACTTATATTAAGGTTATGTTCCCGACTGAAATCCGCCAGGTTCAGTTCGCTGGTTGTACCGGTTGTAACACACACCTTTGCACCTTTCAGCTGAAGTGCACTGGTGATACCACTGGATTTAAGGACGGTAAAACCCTGACCATCATAAAAATTAGGTGTTAGAAAATCCAAACCGAGTTGGGTGTCACGTGACATTGTCCAGGTTGCAGTACGACATAAAAGATCAGATTCTCCATTGGCCAGAGCAGTAAAGCGTGACTGGCTGCTGACAGACTGGATTTCCATTTTCTTTTTGTCTCCAAAAATAGCTGCGGCTACAGCCTCACATACTGATACGTCGAGTCCAAACCAGTTGCCGTCGGCATCGAGATTGTAAAAACCACCTGAAGGCGTACCAACCTGACAGCGTAAATGGCCACGCTTTTTGACAGTATCCAGTGTCTTGCCTGTTGATGCGGCGGCGGGAGCTGCCAGTACAGCAAACGCTGCAATCGATGTAACCAATGTTGAGAGTTTCATTGAATTTGTTCCTCCATTCAAAAATTTTGATTCGATGCTAACTAAATAACCACTTAATAAGTCATCAATCATAAAAGTGAAAGACAATACGTTTTCCACCAAAAGTCACCTTTGCTGGCGACTATCTTCCGGTATAAATTAGAATATCAGGCCTTCTGCGCCTTCTTATTTGTATTTCGTATTATGTTTGGAAAATACTTTCAAAGGTGCGACGAACATGTTGTTTCATAAGCTTTCCAGCTTTACCCGCATCTCTTTTTGCTATGGCTTCCGTGATTTTCATATGCTGAGCCGGAGAAATCTTAAACTCCCTCTCTGCCAGATTCACTTTGAACTGATAATAATGAAAGAAAATATAGCTATTTGATCGCCAGAAAATATGCTGGCTATATTGCTGTATATACTTGTTGTTACTTATGTGTGCTATGAAATTGTGGAAGGTTTCATTAATTACTGAATAGCCGGCTATATCTCCCGCTTCTCCGGTCTCCACTTCCTTCCGGATAAGACCCTGAAGTGTTTCAATCTCTTCATCTGAGGCATGAAGAGCGGCTGATGCCGCTGCCTGAAACTCTATATTTTCACGTGCGAAAAAAACATGCTCTGCATCTTCAGGGGTCAAAGGGGGAATAAAACATCCTTTTTTACTCTTTTTATTGAGAAAACCTTTGGCTACAAGTTGTCCCAGCGCATGATGCACCGGGGTTCTGCTTTTCAGCTTTAAACGCTCTGTTATTTCAGTTTCGAGAAGGAAATCACCAGGCCTGTAGTGATTTTCAAGGATTGATGTAAGGATTGAGTCGTAGGCGAATTCTTCAAGATTTTCTTTCTGCATGATTTTTTTGATCCCGTCATCAGAGCCCATCAACAAATGCATCAATGCGCACATTAATGCATTTGTTGATGGTGGTGTCAAGAGAAAATATTTACGAAAATATGTGTGACAGTGCAGTCTCAATCTTTAAAAAGGAATTTATTGATACAGAAAAATTGGGAACAGAGCTTGTGTCTGAGGGGCGGAGGCGCTGTATGCCAGCACTCAAAATGGTATCCGGTAGCCAGAATGTTAAGCTCATTACCACCAGCATGCACTTCTTGGAGAAAACCACTCTTAATAACTTAAAAACGCTCTACTGCCTGATTTATGATCCAGGTTCGAGATCGATTTACACTCTTAGCCATTGAGTCACCTCGATCCAGTGTGGTATCCTCCCCTCCTGGACTTTATAGAGACCAAATACTGACTTTTGTTGTTTCTTGGAATGTCTTGTAGGTAATATGTTGACCATAGCTGCTGGTATTGTTGTGGCTGAAACACAACTCTTTGCAGGTGAAAAGGGCGATAGCTTTTTTGCAACCAGACGTTTTGATCGAAGTGCAGGGAATAGACACTTCCATATCCACAGTTTTAGTGGTCTTGTTCAGTTACATCTATATACGCATTATTTCTGGTTTTTCTTTAAACTTATGGCCTCATGGGCACACGTCTCCTGCTGCAGTGGGTCAACTGCTGCCCTTTTACCGTTGAGGGGCATCATGCAAACTATAGTCGCATAAGTGAAGACATAAGTTCTTTATTCGTGGACTGATTGCCCCTTATAGTGAACCGATCCCAACCATAGGCGACTTGTATCTTCTCTCAACTTAATATACATTCTCAAACTTGAGTTTCTACTCATTCAACCGCTCAGAGGGATTTTTATTTAGGATTTAAATCCAAATAATTGAGGGGTAATTTTAAACAAAGAAAAGGAATAAAGTTATGAAAAAGATCATTCTTGCAAGCATCATCGGGCTGTCTTTAACCACGGCCTCCATGGCATCCGCTACCAATGAGGTAGTACCAAATTTGGATAAGGGTACAAAGTCACTGGACATAAACGGTTCTTACGATGCTAACACTGCCCTGGATTACCAGTTTAATCTTGGGGCTGGTTTCGGTTACTTTTTTATTGATAACCTGGAAGTTGCTGTTGTGACTGGATGGCAAAGTAACAGCCTCTCAGACACATTTGAACTGGGTGCTGTTGTGGAGTACAACATTGCTACAGGTACACCATGGGTTCCATTTGTTCAGGCTGGAGTCCTGTGGGCTGGTACTGAAGTTGATGATGATGTTTTTAACGATGCTAATGATATGGATGCAGATGCCTGGCTTGGTCGTTTTGGCGGTGGTGTAAAGTATTTCTTTCGCAACGATATCGCCCTCTCTCTGGATCTAAAATATGATATCGCATCTGAGCATATCTATTCAGACGATCAAGGAAATATGGAAGACGATAACTTGACAGCCGGTATTGGACTCCGTTTTTACTTCGATTAATCTGACCTGCATTTCCAGTCTATGGCAGAAAAACAGAAAATTTCTGCCGACATCTGTAAAAAACAAAATGGGTTCTTCCTCTTAACAGTTTTTAATGAGTTAGAAGAGGAAGAACCCTCCTGCACAGACCATCGTCGTTAAGCTATGCCAATTTTAGATAACAAGAGAATGAGAATAATTGGTGGGAAAGTATGAAATTAAATTCAGAGCAAATTCTCGCAGAACTGTTTTTTGATACTCACCTTACTCGAGAGAGGAAAAGAGCCAAATAAAGGTATGTGGTGGCAAGATTTACCCGTTCCGAACGAGGGGAAATTGAGATGTTTCCTAATTCTGTCAGGTCAAATCTGAACGACTACAGGGGGCAATAAAAAAGGCAAAACCAGTCAAATGATTCTGCTTTTCGATTTTACAGGCTAATAACAGTGGCATCACAACAGTGTTGAATAAGTTCCGCTGCGGACCTATTCGCTCCCCGTGAATTAGATCTTCTTCGGAAACTCTTCGACTTTTTGCACACGGAGTA
>JAOZLM010000227.1 GCA_029934815.1 Desulfocapsa sp.
AGATGGAGAGTTTTTACGGATCCATCTTTTTTAACCATTAATACTTACGGACACAGGACGAAACGATGACGACTTACAACTTAGACGGACTTGAAGAAACACTCTTTGATGAGAACGACTGGAGTGATTCAATCAAAGAGGAAAACTCCACGGAATGGGATGAGTACGACGAGGAAGATGACTATGATGATTTTGATGAGTAAGGCTTGTGTTACTTAAACTCAAGATCAGGCATTTCACGACCAGTGGCAAGTTCGATAGCAAGATAGTCCTGTTTTTCGAAATGGAACATCCGGGCAATTATTGATGCCGGGAAAGATTCTACAAGGGTGTTTAATCTGCTCACAAAACCATTGTAGCGATTTCTTGCCTGTTGCACTTCTTTCTCCACTGTATCCAGACTGTTCTGCATTTCCAGGAAATTGCTGCTGGCTTTCAGCTCAGGATACGCTTCGGCCACGGCCAGTAAGCCACCGATGGACCTTGTGAGTTTACTCTCTTCCTCAAGACGTGAAGAATCTGCGTTCCCGCTCAGTTGTCTGGTTTTTTCACTGAAGAGCTTACTTTCATGGGCGCTGTAGCCTTCGGTTATACGAACAAGACCGGGGATCAGATTGGCTCTCCGTTTGAGTGCCACATCAATTCTGCTCCATGATTCTTCTATACGATTTCTGTACTTAATAAATTTATTATAAGTACTGATCGTAATAGCACAAAAAACAAATGTTCCAAAAATTACCGGGATAACAAATTCAGGAGCCATAATTATTTCCCTCGATCCTTCAAGTTTCTAAACCGAGCAATTCTCTCAGGTTCGATTCTCCCCTGAAACTATGCTCTTTATCAGGATACTTACTGCTTCGCACGTCACTATTATATTCCAGCACTGCCTCTTTAATACTTGGCGCCAGCGTACAGTATGATTTCACAAAACTTGGAATAAACTTATCAAACATCCCTAAAAGATCATGGGTAACAAGGACCTGTCCATCACAGTGCACTCCGGCCCCAATACCAATGGTAGGGACTCCGATTTCTTCTGAAACAATCTTACCAAGCTCATCGGGAATACACTCAAGAACCAGAGCAAATACTCCAGCTTTTTCAAGGGCATGGGCTTCTTCAATCATTTTCCTGGCAGATTCGATATCCCGTCCCTGCACTTTGTAGCCGCCCAGCTGGGTTGCTGTCTGGGGGGTGAGACCGATGTGGCCAATCACTGAAATCCCTGCACGCACAAGTGCCGCCACTGTTTCACAAACTTCCAACCCACCTTCAAGTTTGACAGCATCACATCCAGCTTCTTTCAGAAAACGTGTTCCATTTACAATGGCGTCCCGTACCCCGGACTGATAGGAGCCAAAGGGCATATCACCAACCACAAAAGCATCAGCAGAACCACGACGAACAGCTGAAGCGTGATGAATCATTTCATCCATAGTTACCGGCACAGTAGAATCATAGCCAAGAACTACCATCCCCAGTGAATCTCCAACCAGTAACACATCGACATCAGCCTCATGCAGCATTGCAGCCATGGCGGCGTCATAAGCAGTGAGCATGGTTATTTTTTCACCAGCCTTTTTCATTTTAATAATACCGGCTACTGTTTTTCGTCTTGCCATGGTCTCAGTCTCCTCTATTCAATTCATCAAACAGACCCGGGTGCTGCTTCCTGCTTCCCGGGAGCGGACGCTTAAAATGTTCATAAGCGTTCATGGTGGCCATTCTGCCCCGAGGGGTTCGTGTTAAAAAACCTGACTGGATAAGAAACGGTTCATATACATCTTCCAGAGTATTTTTTTCTTCACAGACTACGGTGGCCAGTGTTTCAAGGCCAATGGGCCCCCCCTGAAACTTATCGATTATAGAAAGCATAATTCTCCGATCCATATCGTCAAGGCCGAACCGATCTACATTTAAGAGATTCAAGGCTTCATCTGCAACCTTTGCATTCACCACCGGATGCTGACCGACTTCTGCAAAGTCTCTTACTCTTCGTAACAATCTGTTGGCGATACGAGGAGTGCCACGGGATCTTCGGCCAAGCTCAAGTGCTCCTTCCGCATCCACCTGCATTCCAAGAATCGAAGCTGATCGTTGCACAATGCGCACAAGCTCTTCCGGTTCGTATAGTTCCAGACGCAGGATTACTCCAAATCGATCACGCAGAGGCGGTGTCAACAATCCGGTTCTTGTGGTTGCACCAACCAGTGTAAACCGTGGAAGGTCCATTTTCACAGAACGGGCACCAGGCCCCTGGCCAATAATCAGATCCAGCTGAAAATCTTCCATGGCCGGATATAATATTTCTTCAACAGCATGGTTGAGGCGATGAATCTCATCAATAAAAAGGACATCTCCTTCCTGCAAACTGGTGAGAATTGCAGCAAGATCTCCCTGACGCTCGATAACCGGCCCGGAAGTAACCTTGATACCGGCATTCATTTCATTGGCGATAATATAGGAGAGTGTTGTTTTACCAAGACCGGGATAGCCGTGGAAAAGGACATGATCCAGCGCTTCACCCCGATTTTTTGCAGCCTGAAGAAAAATACCGAGGCTTTTTCGTAAATGTTCCTGCCCCACGTACTCATCAAGCTTTTTAGGACGCAAAGCATGGTCAGGGGCCGTTTCACTGACTATGGGTTCCGGAGCAACCAGCCTGTCATTCGCCTGAATTTCTTCTTCAAAATTCATTAGACAGTACCAAGTCCTTCTTTAATAAGTTGTTCGACTGGCATGGCTGCAAAAGCCTCATTTCCTGCCCGCTCTTTTACTTTTGCCAGGGCTTCACGGGCAACAGGATCGGAATATCCAAGATTCACAAGAGCCGACAAAGCATCGGCTACAGCAGACATTTCCTGAGTCTGTATTCCACCAGTCACAGTTTTTGCTGAAACAGGAACGATATTTCCGACTTTATCTTTTAATTCAACACAGATTCGTTCTGCTGTTTTTTTACCGACTCCGGAGATAGTTGTCAGTGACTTTATATCTTCACCACCTATGGCCTGGCAAAGCATATCTATTTCCATTCCGGAAAGTACAGCCAAAGCAAGTTTTGGGCCGATTCCGGATACAGTTTTAAGAGTCAGAAACATCTCTTTTTCAACCTGCTCAGCAAAACCAAACAGGACGATGGCATCTTCCCTTACACTGGTATGAATATGGAGGAATAGTTTTTTCCCCATTTCGGGAAGCTGTGAGATTCCGACAGTGGAAAGAAACACTTCATAGCCCACACCATTCACATCAACGACGCATCTGTCGCTGCTAATGTATTGTATAATTCCTGTTAATGAGGCAATCATATTTTATAAGGAGAATATCGAACGAGTAAGCGCCGGTTCGTTTTTAATAAAGTTGATAATTTGCATGACAAATTGCCACCGCCAATGCATCCGCTGCATCTTCACTGGGTTCTTTTGAAAGTCCAAGCAGCATCCGAATCATGTGCTGTACCTGACCTTTCTCAGCCTGGCCATACCCAACCACAGCCCGTTTTACTTTTTTTGCGCTGTAATCGTGTACCCCGAGGCCATTCTGCATGGCAGCGACCACAGCTGCGCCCCTTGCCTGCCCTAATTTCAAAGCAGAATTTGCATTGCTGGACATAAAAATTTCTTCAACAGCAGCCACTTCCGGATCGTGCAGTTGAATTACTTCGTTTATTCCATCAAAAATCTCATTCAGACGATTGGCCAGCGGATATTTCACTGTAGTCTTGATAACACCGCAGGCCACAAATCCAACTTTTCCGGGAATGGAATCTATAATCCCATACCCCGTGAGCCGGGAACCGGGATCAATACCTAAAATTCGCTGTACACGTCTCTCAGCCAAGTTCTTCCATCAATGCATCAGGAATATCACAGTTGGCATGTACATTTTGCACGTCTTCGTTCTCTTCGAGGGTTTGAAGAAGTCTGATTAAGGCTTTTGCCTGCTTTTCTTCTGTTATCTCAATAACTGTCTGGGGAACCATGGTGAGTGATGCTTCAGCAATGACTACCTCAGCTGTCTCAAGACTTTCACGTACAGCATCAAAATCTTCTGGTGCTGTGACCACTGCAAACTGATCTCCGTCTTCTTCAACGTCTTCGCCACCAGCTTCAATGGCCATATCCATCAGTTCTTCTTCTGTGGTGGTAGATTTATCCACGTAAATCATGCCCTTTTTGTCAAACATATAGGCAACGCATCCTGATTCGCCCAGATTGCCATTACTTTTGGTAAATGCGTGCCGCACTTCAGCCACTGTCCGGTTGCGGTTGTCGGTCATGCATTCAACAAGTACGGCAATTCCACCAGGACCATACCCCTCGTAGAGGATCTCATCATACACTTCGCCTTCAAGCTCGCCTGTACCTTTTTTGATTGCACGGGCAATGTTATCCTTGGGCATATTCTCTGACTTGGCACCGGCAATGGCACTACGCAAACGAGGATTTCCATCGGGATCGCCCCCGCCCATACGTGCTGCAACTGTGATTTC
>JAOZLM010000228.1:0-1198 GCA_029934815.1 Desulfocapsa sp.
ATTGGAAAGTGGTGGAGTTAAGTGGCAGTCCTGTTAGTTTGGGAGCTGGAAAAAAGGAGCTGCACCTGATTCTAAGTGATGCCCAAAAACAGGCAAAGGGCTTTTCCGGATGCAATAATTTCAGTGGCAGATTTACACAAAAGGAACAGCAAATCACTTTCGGCCCCATGGCTGCAACAATGATGGCCTGCATGGAAGGTATGGACCAGGAGCAACAGTTTTTACAGGCGCTGGGAAAGGTAAAACATTTTTCAATTAGCGGTGAAACGCTTCTACTTTACGATGCAGAGAGTCATGTCTTACTTCGTTTGAATGCAGTTTATTTGCAATAGGAAGAGTGAACGCAATGAGTGGTAAACAAAAAGAACCGTCAAAAGAACCTGCCATTCGCATGGTGATGTTACCCAAATACACCAACCCGGATGGCGATATTTTTGGCGGGGTGATTCTTTCGATGATCGATGAGGCTGCCGCAGTGGAGGCACAACGACAGATGCATCATCGCTACGTTACTGTCTCCATGGATTCTATTCAGTTTCACCGGCCGGTTGGTGTTGGTGATATTGTGAGTCTCTGGTGTCAGACTATTAAAATAGGAACCAGTTCTCTGGTCATTCATATCGATGTTTTATCGAATCCAAGGCGGACAAGTGAGGAATACAAGGTAACAGAGGCAACCGTAACCATGGTGGCCATAGATGAAAATAGAAAATCTATTCCGATTTTTCCAAAAAAAGTAGTGTGATATGCGAAGAAAAGATAAAGAAATAACTGATCCTGCAGAAATAGAAAAAATAATTCAGGAGGCACAGATATGTCGCCTGGCCATGGTTGATGGCAGTAATCCTTATATGGTTCCTCTGTCTTTTGGGGCAGAAGGTGACAGCCTCTATTTTCACAGTGGCCGTAAAGGAATGAAGCTTGATATCTTACGTGCAAACCCAAGCGTTTGTTTTGAAATGGATTTGCAGGGAGATGTTCTTGAAAGTGAAAAACCGTGTGAGTGGACAGTCCAGTATCGTTCTGTTATCGGTTTTGGTAACGTAGAATTTCTTGAAAATCCTGATGAAAAAGGAGATGCCTTTCGCATTATCATGGCACATTATTCGGATCGAACTTTTGAGTTTTCGGATGAAATGCTGCGAAGTGTTGTGATTATTAAAGTGAAAATTGCGGAAATTAGTGCCAAGCAATCGGG
>JAOZLM010000228.1:1298-4497 GCA_029934815.1 Desulfocapsa sp.
AATATGTTGATGCTAATTGCACCTTCCAAAACACAGCACTCATCCGCTGCTTCCTGGCAAGTGATGACAAATCCTGTCCTCCTGGCTGAAGGAGAGATCTTAATTGAAATATTAAAGGGATACTCTACCGAGGCTTTGGGAAGCTTAATGAAAATGAGCGATTCGCTGGCACTCCAGACTCACAAACGAATTCATGATTTTCAGACACCCTTTAGTCCGGGAAATGCCAAGCAGGCACTCACTGTTTTTCAGGGTGATGTGTATTCCCGTATTGAGAGTGCTGACTACACTAAAAAAGAACAGGATTATCTGCAGAAACATCTGCGCATCCTCTCAGGTCTGTATGGTGTATTACGACCAATGGATCTTATGCAGAGTTATCGCCTGGAGATGGGTTGCAAACTCCCAACCAGCAGAGGGAAAAACCTGTATGCGTTCTGGGGAGATCTGGTAACAGATGTGTTAAACGACAGTCTTGCCAGTCATGATGAAGCGGTTCTTGTGAATCTGGCATCTGTTGAATATATCAAGGTGATCAAAAAGAAAAAATTGCAGGGCAGGATCCTGCAGGTGGATTTTAAAGAACAGAAAGGGGACAGCTGTAAAACCGTGGCCATTCATGCTAAACGGGCGCGGGGCATGATGGTGGATTTTGCCGTGAAGGAGAATGTGCAGGTGGTGAAAGAACTACAGGGCTTTCAGCGGGAAGGATATCGTTTTCAGGAGGCCGTGTCTACGGAAATGCACTACGTCTTTACAAGGAAAATATAGCCTGTAAATCCTTCATTTGCTGTTCTTCGGCAACGGGAGAAAATTCAACACCAATTTTAAATTCGCGCCGTTGCCCATCCTGTAAAAGATCAAACCAGACAGGAACAGCATTTAGAGTAAACTGTTTATCGTCGGGCGGTACACATATTTCAAGAACCAGAATGAAGTTGTCGTCTTCTCTGGTTGAATGAAAAATGTGAAAACTTCCATCCATAACTTTGCTCATAAATAAGCAGGCTCCCTGCTTGCTTATGTTATTGATATGGCATGAGAATGCTTTGGTTAAGGCGTTGCCGTTGGCACTGTTTTGGACAGTTACCGTGGCAGGCAGGACAATATTCTTTCGTGTTAGACGCCTTAAATTCTCAAGCATAGACTCATTGGTTGTTGAGGAAGAAAAAAATGTACTCTTCCTGTGTATCATATTTGGACGAATTTCCAAATGAAAAAAAGGTTTTACCTGCGTTTTGAGATTTATTCTTTAAGGCTTCCTTCCAAACGCAACAGAAATTCTTTTACTTTCAGCCCTCCGGCATAACCGGTTAACTTGCCTGATTTTCCAATCACCCTATGACAGGGAACAATAATTCCAATGGGGTTGAGTCCATTGGTACCACCAACTGCTCGTACCGCTTTTGGCTTGCCGATGAGTTCGGCCTGTTCTGAGTAACTGCGGGTTTCACCATAGGGAATGGTGAGCAGTGCCTGCCATGTCTGTTTTTGAAAATCTGTACCGGTAAATAGTATGGGGAGGTTAAATTCGGTGCGTTTTTTTGCTAAGTATTCACGCAGCTGCGTTATTGTTTTTCTTGTAATTGCATTACTTTTGTTTTGAACCTGCCCTAATCCTTTTTTGATTCTCTCCCAGTTATCACTGGCATAAGTAACAGCTAGCAGGTTCTTTGCATCCGCTGCGATGTGGATGTCTCCCATTTCCGTTTGTAATTTCTGATAGTAAATTGTCATAATATTATCGTTTCGAGAGCACTTTTGCGTATTTATTCCAAATATAGTGGGTCATGTAAGAGCGGTTTGTTTTCCACACTGTTTCGTCTATAAGATTCTGTTCCAGTGCTCTTTTAATAATAAGATCATTTGCAGGGCTGGCATCTGCGTCGCCAAAACAGCGCATCATTATCATTTCTGTGGTCCATGGCCCGATTCCTTTTATGGCGAGCAGCTTCTCACGGGTTTTTATAAGATCAGCACTATGAGAAAAGAGAAGATCTTTATTGTCTACCATGGCGGCCAATCCTCTGATAGCAGCAGCTTTTGTTCGCGTGATGCCGATCTGTTCTATCTCTGCATTTCGCAGATCTCCTGGATCCGGGAAACGATAGAGTTCTAAATTCTCATCAAGCAGTGAGCCAAATTGTTGGATTAAGACGGATAGTTTGTTTGTCGCCTGTTTGATGGAAACAAGTTGCCCAAGAATTATGGAAACCGCAACTTCAAAAGGGTCGTATGCTCCGGGAATTCTTACTCCGGCCTGCTCGTCTTTTTCGGGTAAAGGTAAATGACTGGGGTTGTGGTCTACATCAAAAAGTCTGCGGATTCTTAGGAGCACAGGGTAAAACTGTGCCGGTTTAAAATCATTCAGGGTAATCAGCAAACAGTCCTGTTTTTTATTGATGGTGACAGATAATTTTGAATAGTGCTCTTTGTTTGCAATATAGCGTTCATAACAGTTGTCATGTACTGTTTCAATTCCCCTGGCGCAGTGTCTTTTTAGAAAGGCCAGCATGTTTGCAAAATTGTACGGTTTGCGTAGCATGAGACTCAGAGTAATTGTCCCCCCACCAGATTTTTTAATTCCTTTTGCTCGCCTGAGTGCTGAAGGGGTTGTTCTGTAGCAGGTTTTGAATGATTCATTAAAGCGCCTGACCGAGTTAAAACCAGCTGCAAAGGCAATATCAGAAATTGCTTCTCCTGTCTCAAGAAGCAGTTGTCTGGCAAGGTGTAATCTTCTGGATTGTATGATTTCTATGGGAGAGGAGCCAAGGTGTTTTTCAAAAATCCTTCGTAAGTGACGAGGAGAGATACCAAGAGTGGCTGCAATATCTTCAATTCCTAACTGCTCAGACTCAATTTCTTCAATGAGGCGTAGCCCACTCATCGCCAGATGTCCACCGGGATCAATAAACCTGTTTCCGGGCGCAAGATCAGGGCGGCAGCGAAGACATGGCCTGCAGCCAGCATTTTCAGCAGCACTTGGGCTTTTGTACACAACAATATTTTCAAATTTTGGCCTTGCCGGGCAAACTGGACGGCAATAGATTTTTGTGGTTTTTACGCCAAAATAGAGCCGCCCATCATAACGAGGATCTCGCCGTAAAATGATATTTCGGTAATCTGTTTTAGTAAGTTCTTGCATAATCAGTATAATAATACATCAGAATGGAGATTGCTGGCGGTTTTCGGACGTGAC
>JAOZLM010000229.1 GCA_029934815.1 Desulfocapsa sp.
GCATGAAATTCACTTCGATTTGCAGAATCTCGCCACCAACTTCTGTCCAGGCAAGGCCTGTTACAAGCCCTGGTTGATGCAAACGTTCAAGCTCTGATTCAGGAATGATTTTAGGAGGCCCAAGATAACGGTTTATCGTATTACGACTTATTGAATAGGGCCCTTTACCGCCTTCTGCAATTTTCCTTGCAAGTTTACGGCAGATTTTTCCAATTTCCCGTTCGAGACTTCGAAGCCCCGCTTCATGGGTGTAGTAACTGATGATATATTGCAACGCATCATCGGCCAGACGCAGGTGTCTTGGTTTAATACCATTTTCCTTAATCTGTCTTGGCAGCAGGTATTTCTGGGCAATAACGATCTTCTCTTCCAGGGTGTAACCGGAAAGGTGGATAATCTCCATCCTGTCCAGAAGTGGCCCCGGAATTGTGTCACTGCGGTTGGCAGTGGTTATAAACATCACCTTTGAAAGATCAAAAGGCATATTCATATAGTGATCTGAGAACTCAAAATTCTGTTCAGGATCAAGAACTTCCAAAAGTGCAGATGAAGGATCGCCCCGATAGTCGGAACCAATTTTATCAATTTCATCCATCATAAAAATCGGATTATTAGACTCCACTGTTTTTAAACCCTGTAAAATCCTGCCGGGCATGGCTCCTATATAGGTACGGCGATGTCCACGGATTTCCGCTTCATCACGCATTCCACCCAAAGAGAGTCGATAAAATTGACGCCCCATGGCTCGTGCGATGGATTTTCCAAGGGAAGTTTTACCAACACCCGGAGGGCCAACAAAACAGATAATAGGGCCTTTGGTTTCACTGTTTAATTTACGTACCGCAAGATACTCAAGGATACGTTCTTTCACCTTATTAAGGCCAAAATGGTCTTCATCAAGTATCACTTTAGCAGCTTTCAGATCCAATCGATCCTTCGTGCCCTTTTTCCATGGCATATCAAGAATCCAATCGATATAGGTACGAATAATGGTTGCTTCGGAGGAATCCGGATGCATCATATCCATACGTTCGATCTGTTTTTTCGCCTCTTTGCGTACTTTCTTGGGCATCTTGGTTTTCTTGAGTTTTTTCAGCAGGTCATCAATCTCCTGCCCTCGCTCATCACCGTCACCAAGCTCCTTTTGCAGAGCATGTAATTGCTCACGCAGATAATATTCACGCTGGGATTTTGACATCTCTTCTTTGGCATCAGACTGAATTTTGGCCTGAACCGTTGAAACTTCAAGTTCCTTGGTGAGCAGATCATTTACAAGCTGCAAACGTTTTTGGGGATTGTGTTCTTCAAGGATTGCCTGAGATTCGGGAATTTTTAAACGAAGATTGGAACCCACGAGATCAGCCAGACGACCGGGATCTTCGATGTTATTAATAATCATCATAAGATCAGCGGACAGGATACCACGAAGCGACATGATTTTTTCAGTCTGTTCACGAACCGTTCGCATTAATGCTTCGGTGGCTACATCTGTGCTTTCAGTCTCAACTTCCGGAAGCGCTTTGATTTTTACCTGATAATATGGTTCTGTCTGGATATATTTTTTTACTTTGGCCTTGGAAACAGCCTGCACCAGAACTTTCAACCTGCCGTCCGGAAGTTTCAGGGTACGCATAACCATGCACACCATTCCCACATCATAGAGGTCTTTTGGCTCAGGATCATCAGCGGTGGCATCTTTCTGGGTAAGCAGCATCAACAGCTTATCACCTTCAAGCGCAGCGTTCACTGCTTCAACAGAACTGGGGCGTCCCACAAAAAGCGGGATAATCATATAATTAAAAACAACAACATCCCGGACTGCCATCATCGGCAATTCATCAGGGATAACCATATCTTCATGATCAGTAAAATCGTCCATACCCATTGCTAAAGAATCATTAAATTCCACAAAAACCTCCGGAAATTAAAAAAAACGTATTTATTATTTATTTTTTACGAGTTTATCGTACGTGTGTTCAAAAGTGAGCCAAAATCTAAACACTGCACATATTGAAGTCAAGCCAGCAATCGGTATCCGATCTGCTTACCCTGTTTTTTCTTGAAAAATTTTCTTTTTTCCTCCATACTGTGCTGGTTTTACAGAGCACTACAAAGCAGTTATATCCTTACTCTGTCTGGAGCACAACATGTTGAGCACACAATCCTTTTTCGATCTGTCTGATTTCCCCCACGCAACCCTTTTCGATGATGAAAAACCGGCTTGGGAAGCATTGAACGTGCTGAAAGCATATATGGACGAACATCTCTATCCGAATCTGCATTCTGAATTCTGCTCAGACGGCGAACCTTTGCCCCACTCTCTTATTATACATCAAGGGGAAATCTTTTCCAGTGATGGGTATATTATTGAACATGGTGACACCACAAAAGGACTTCTCAAAGTACGCCTGAAAGATTCCAATGAAGAGCTTAAGGGCGCAGCAGTTCTTATGGCTGGTGCAATACTCATCGGGAAACAAATCGATATCGGTGAAGGAGCATTGGTGGAGGGCGGGGCAACTATTAAATCTCCCACAATTATTGGAGACTGTACAGAGGTAAGACAGGGAGCATACGTTCGTGGATACTGCCTTACCGGAAAAAGTTGCGTTGTGGGACACTGTACCGAAGTAAAACATTCCATTTTTCTAAACGATGCCAAAGCCGGCCACTTTGCCTATCTTGGCGATTCTATCTTAGGCCGGGATGCCAACCTTGGAGCCGGTACCAAATTTGCTAACCTTAAATTTTTGGGCGGCAATGTTTCCATCCGTACAGAAGATGGGATGGTGGATACCGGGCGACGTAAATTTGGTGCAATTTTAGGCGATGAGGCACAAACGGGCTGTAATTCCGTAACTAATCCCGGCACCATAATCGGTAAAGGTGGAATCCTTATGCCCAACACCACTGCACCATCCGGCTATCATAAACCCAGAAGCATTATTCGATAATCACACTACCGCCAAATTGAGGAATAATATGACTACTATAAACAGTAAAGACTTTATAAACTCCATAGCAGACAGTCTCCAGTATATTTCCTATACCCATCCCCTTGATTTTGTGCAGGCCATGACCCGCGCTTACGAAAAAGAAAAAAGCCCCGCTGCAAAAGATGCCATGGCGCAAATTCTTATCAATTCACGCATGGCAGCAATGGGACAGCGCCCCATCTGTCAGGATACCGGAATTGTAACGGTCTTTTTACGAATTGGGATGGAATGCCGCATTGACACCAAAATTCCCATTCAGGCACTTGTGGATGAAGGTGTTCGCCTGGCATACACGGATAAAGACAATCCGCTTCGTGCATCTGTTGTCAGCGACCCAGCCGGCAAACGCATTAACACAAGAGATAACACACCAGCTGTCATCTACACAGAGTTAGTGGCCGGATCTGCACTTGACATTCGTATTGCAGCCAAAGGCGGCGGATCAGAAAACAAGAGCCGTTTTGTAACACTTAATCCCAATGATTCGATCGCTGACTGGGTCGTTCGCACAGTTCCCACTATGGGAGCGGGCTGGTGCCCTCCAGGAATACTAGGCATTGGCATTGGTGGAACCGTCGATAAAGCCATGGTGCTTGCCAAAGAATCATTAATGGAACCAATCGACATCCATAAATTACAGGAAAGAGGCCCTGAAAACACCACTGAAGCATTGCGACTTGAAATTTATGAGAGGGTAAATGAGCTTGGAATAGGAGCACAGGGCTTGGGTGGGCTGACAACAGCACTGGATGTTAAGATTTTGGATTGCCCGACACATGCCGCTTCTCTACCTGTTGCCATGATTCCTAACTGTGCAGCTACTCGCCATATCCATTTCACGTTAGATGGCAGCGGCCCCGCACTATTTACACCACCACGTCTCGAAGACTGGCCTAAAATTGAATGGGAAGTCGGTGATTCTGTCAAACGAGTACAACTGGACGGTATTAGTAAAAAAGAAATAGCCTCCTGGAAACCAGGCGAAACGCTACTCTTAAACGGCACCATCCTCACTGGCCGTGATGCCGCCCACCGCAGAATTCAAAGCCTGCTTGAAAAAGGCGAAGCGATGCCGAACGGAGTCGATTTTACAGGTAAGTTTATTTATTACGTGGGACCAGTCGACCCCATAAAAGGTGAAGCCGTGGGCCCCGCCGGCCCCACGACATCAACCCGGATGGATAAATATACGGATATGATGCTGGATCAAACCGGACTTATCGGCATGATCGGGAAATCTGAACGGGGAGATAAAACCATCGCCTCAATCAAGGATCATGGGGCTGTATATCTTATGGCTGTGGGTGGCGCTGCTTATCTTGTTTCCAAGGCCATCAAAAAAGCCCGCGTTGTTGCCTTTGAAGATCTTGGAATGGAGGCAATCTACGAATTTGAGGTAGAAGATATGCCGGTTACGGTCGCTGTTGACAGCAAAGGTGAGTCTGTCCACAAGACAGGCCCTGCTCTTTGGATGCAGAATATACGGGACTAT
>JAOZLM010000230.1 GCA_029934815.1 Desulfocapsa sp.
TAGATTCCGGATCAAGTCCGGAATGACAGTGCTGGAGCTTTTTACGAGTTTATCATAATTAAATTGTTATGAGGAGAGAAATGACAGACGACGGTTTTCGGCTGCAAACCAGCGAACTCGATAAGCTTGCTCAGCAAATGCTTCATATCGAGAATGAACTGAACTCCAATATCCCCGTCACTCTGTGGATTAGCGATTTACACGGAGAAGGGGATAGATTCAAACTGATCCTTCGCGGACGCTTTGGTATGATTTACCAGACCTGTCGTGAGGCGCTGCCCAGCACCTTCAGTACCGATAAAATTCAGTACCTTACCCAGATTATTCGTAAAAAAAGATACTTTGTAGAAGATCATGTCATCATGGATACTCAGGATGTGATTTTTTGCCTTGTTGATATTCTGAAATATCGCCTCTCCAATATTCGAAATCGTACTGATAATATCTTTAAAGCAGAATTTGAAAACACTATTCAGCGTCTCCTTTCCGGTCTTCCTGTTTCAGACCTGATTTTTGAGGAAGAAGTACTCTCCAGAAGAATCATCAGTCACCTCGCCTACAGTATCAGACAAATCCTGGTGGATCGTATAATTGTTCTTGGTGATATCTTTGACCGTGGATCTCAACCGGACAAAATAATCAGGATTCTTTCATCCACCAGCTATCGGGATATGGTCGATTATGTTTTTGGCAATCATGATATCCTGTGGATGGGTGCAGTAGCCGGTCATAAATCGCTAGTGGCAGAAGCCATGCGTATCACCTGTCGCTACGACCATTTCGAAATGATGGAACGGTTGGGAGTGGATAGCTCGAAACTTGCTGCATTTGCAGAAAAAACGTATCCGGTAGAACTTGCCACCGGGAAGTTTAAAGCGAAAACTGACCGTGGCCGTGCCATGGAAAAAGCGTTAACGGTTATCCAGTTTAAGCTTGAAGAACAGGTCATTGACGATTTTCCTGAATATGAAATGCATAGTCGCAAGTGGCTGGAGCGTTTAGCGGAAATGCTAAAAACAGGAAATACCGAAGGCTTGCTCGATAGTCATTTTCCAACAATTAATTTTGAAAACCCTGCAAAACTGACAGATGAAGAACAGGAAATAATTGATGATCTTACTAATCAGTTTACCCGCAACGCCAAAATAAAACGTTTGCTCGGATATTTCTTCAAAAAGGGCCAGACATATCACGTCCACAACAACAGTTTAAATATCCATGCACTTGTGCCATCGGTTGAAGATGGCAGCTTTGAAGAATTCCTCGGGTTTTCCGGTAGAGCATTGCTTGACTACATCCAGGAGACCATCGTTCGTGTAGGAAAACGTTATTTAAATAATGAAAAGCAGGATGCAAAAGATCAGGCACTGTTCTTTTATCTCTGGTGTGGTCCCAAATCGCCATTTTTTGGGAAGCACGCAATGAAGACTTTTGAGAGATATTTTCTAAAAGATCCAGCCACGCACACTGAAAAAACATTGTACTGGAAGAAAAACCTGTTAACTGATGCATTCAAAGAAAAACTGAAAGATGAATTTGGTATTCAGCGTGTAGTTTTTGGTCATACACCTGTTGATTACTCAAAAGGGATGCAAATGGCTTCCAGTGATGGTGTTGCTATTAACGTGGATGGAGGGTTTGCCGCAGCATATTACAACCGTGGCCACGCGCTAGTACATACACCTTATCAGCTTTTTGGGATTATTTTACCAACACCGGAAGAGATGAAGGAAGCTGCGTTAAAATTTGAGTCAGCCCCGTTGGATATTGAACTTATTGATGAATTTCGAAATCCGATGAAGGTGAAAGATACAGCGAGAGGAGATTTCCTGGCACAGCAGTCCAAAAGCCTTTTACAACGAATTACTGAGCTGGCAAGCGATACTGATCGCGGGAACTAGCGGGTTAGATAATGCAGAATATTAACTATGGAATGGAAATCGTTCGGGCAACTGAAATAGCAGCGCTCACAGCTGCTAGATTTCAAGGGTTGGGCAAGCAAAATGATATCCTCAATCACGCCAGGGAAGCAATTATTAAAACCTTAAATCGTTTGACGATTAAAGGTGCTGTTATTAATGATCGTTTTAAGGAGCATGAGGAGATATGCACGCTGCCGGATTATTTGGGAGAGGGCGGCCCTGAAATGGATCTTATGGTTGTGGCCCTTGAGGCGCAGCACGCTGCCGCAGATGGCAGGAATAATGCAACTTCCTATGTGGTCATAACTGAAGAGGGATCCATTCAGTCAGTTCCAAACCTTGGAATGTCCAAAATTGTTGTTGGCCCCAAAGTTGGTGAAGTAATTGACATTAATCAGTCTCCCACTGCAAATATCAAACGTGTTGCCCGTGTACTTCGTAAATACACTGAAAATGTAACAGTTTGTATTCTAAACCGTAAACGCCATCTTCAATTAATAGATGAGGTAAGAAGCTGTGGTGCCCGAATTAAATTGATTGAAGAAGGTGAAATCTCTGGATGCCTTGCTGCAATTCAGGGTGAAAAGGCAGATATTTACATGGGCTATGGCTATGCACCGGAAGGAACGGTTGTGGCTGCTGCCATTCGTTGCCTTGGCGGTTATATGGAAGGAAAAATTTATTATGATACCGATGTGATGCATAAAGAATCTCAAAAACATGGCATCACTGATTTTGATAAGGTCTTCAGAGTAGAGGATCTTATTGACTCCCATAAAATTTCCTTTGCGGCAACAGGCATTACCGATGGGGAATTCCTGGAAGGTGTACGATTTACACCAACGGGCGCAGTAACCAACTCTTTTGTGGCAAGAAGTGAAACTCGAACCTATCGTCATCTGACCACAAACCACTTTTTTGATTATAATCCAGTTTTCTAAAGGATCTTCACTATGAAACGAACAAAAATATCGCTTACACGCAAAACTCCTGAACAATTCACCGGTGATCTGCTGGTTTATTGTGTCCCTCAACAAAAAAATGATAAGGCAAAGGTTGTAAAAGGAATCGGTGCAAGTGAATTGCGTAAGGCTGTGGCTCTTGGAGATTTTAAGGGCGAAGAAGAGAATCGTTTGCTGCTGTATGGAAAGGGCAAAAATAAAGGATCAGCCAATCGTGTTTTGTATCTTGGTCTTGGAAAAACAGATAAGAAGAGTAAGGCTGAGTTATTTGAACAATGTCGTCAGGCCGGTGGCAGGATTGCAGCAATAGCAAAAGAGATGAAAGCAAAAAATATCTGTCTTTGTCTGCCTGAAGTTCAGGGACTTAGTGCTGAACAATCAGTGGAGTCATTGCTTGAAGGGGTACTTCTTGGTGACTACCACTTTGATAAGTACAAAAAGAAAGATGCTAAAAAGAAAAAATATACAGGTATAAGCAAAATAGCAGTGTGGTCAGCATTAAAAGAGAAAGGGTTACGCAATGGTGTGAAACGGTCACAACGTACGGCGGACGCCGCATGCAGCGCAAGGGATATGGCAAATGAACCGGGAAATGGCTGGACTCCTGCAAATTTTGCAGCCTATGCACGATCACTTGCCAAAGAACATGGAATGAAATGTACTGTTCTTGGCAAAGCTGAAATGAAACGCTTGAAAATGGGTGGAATCCTTGGTGTGAATCAGGGATCAACGGAAGCGCCTAAAATGGTTGTTCTTGAATATCGTGCAAAAAATCCTAAAGCACAGACCGTGTTGCTTGTCGGCAAAGGTTTGACTTTTGATTCTGGCGGCGTAAGTCTCAAACCCGGCGCCGGTATGCAGGATATGAAATACGATATGTGTGGCGGTGCTGCTGCAATTTGTACGATGGCCGTTGTCGGTGCAGAAAAACCTGATGTTAATGTGATCGCAATAATCCCAGCAACGGACAATATGCCCGGAGGATCGGCATTAAAGCCTGGAGATATTATAAAACATTACAGTGGCGTCACATCTGAAATAATAAACACTGACGCAGAAGGGCGGCTCATACTGGCTGATGCCCTTGCCTATGGAATAAAAAGCTATTCACCAGATTGTGTGGTGGATCTTGCTACCTTAACAGGTGCGGTGATTTCAGGTCTTGGCCACCACCGAACTGGGCTTCTTGGAAATAATCAACCGTTGATCGAACGATTATGTGTAGCAGGAGAAAGCAGTGGTGAGCCACTCTGGCAGTTACCGCTGGATAAAGAATATGTGAAGCAGATTGACTCTGATGTTGCAGATATTAAGAATACAGGTGGACCTGCAGCCGGAACCATCACAGCCGCAGCATATTTACAGAAATTTGTTGGAGATACTCCGTGGGCTCACATGGATATTGCCGGAACTGCCTGGGATTTTACTAAAAAAGAGTATATCCCTAAAGGACCTAGTGGCACAGGTGTGAGAACGCTGGTTGCTATGATTCGTCACTGGAAGAAGTTGTAACACTTCAGTTGCATTAACACATGAAATAATAATGAAGTTATGACAATTGTGGTTCAGAACTTACACAGCCC
>JAOZLM010000231.1 GCA_029934815.1 Desulfocapsa sp.
GAAATAACAGCGATTGGCAATAAACGCATTATTACCCCGGCTGGTCTGTCCTGGGATGATTGGTTTGATTCAAGAGGAGTTTCCAGTGATTTTATGACAGAACGCAAGCAGCCACAGGATCAACTCCGAGATCCGCTCTAATGCTCAAATACATGCTCGATACCAATGTTATTATTTATACCATCAACAATCGTCCTAGTCATATCAAGGCATTGTTTAAGCAGCATGAAGATCAAATTTGTATTTCCTCAATCACACTGGGTGAGCTTGTTTTTGGAGCAGAGCATTCAGCGCAAGTTGAACGAAACCTGCGCGATATTGCGGCAATGGTAGCTCGGCTTGAAGTTTTACCTTATGAAAACAAAGCAGCATACCAGTTTGGTCAAATTAGAGCAGATTTGTATCGTACCGGGCAACCAATTGGCCCATACGACATGATGATTGCCGGGCATGCAAGGGCTACAGGGTTAATACTCGTCACCAACAACATAAAAGAATTCGTAAGAGTACCAGGGCTACTCCTTGAGAACTGGGCTTCAGGTGTTGAATCCGGGACATCCCCTTAAACTTCCTTGATCCCTTCCAGTTTCCAGTCCTGAGTGCCTAAAGGACGAGCCCAGCTCCATTCCTCAGCAAATTTGACCGGTTCTGTCATGGAACCGGAAAGTAAATCCCCACTCTTGTCATCCACTGTATAATCAAGAAGATTGGCAGTGAAAAGAACCGTTACAAAATCTTCACTATTTTCAGATCCGGCAGCAATAATTTCAACGCCACGGATAGAAATATTTTCCAGTTTGTTTATCTCGCCTTTTGCTTTCATTTCAGCAAATTGCTCCTGGTATTCGGAGGCGAGTTGTTCTCCTAAAAGATGCTTGTACGATGCAATATCTCTTCGCATCCATCCGGCCTGTACCTTGAAGAATACATCAGAGGCCACTTCTATAAAATAAGCAGGATCAAAGTCAGGATCTGCAGTCTTGATGACATCTATGCCCTCTTCCAGGCTGGATTGTACTGGTTCCTGTGGCGGAGGTGGGGGAGCGAAACTACCTCCGGTATCGTTATTGTTTCCGCCCAAAGGAGAATCATTACGTGGCGGTTGATATCCGGGAGATGCGCCCTGTGTCGGTTTGGCAGACATTCGTTTATAGAAAAAATAGCCGACAACACCGAGCAGCAACAGGGGAAGGATTCCCATGCCTGAGCCGCCCATGCCAAACAGAGATCCAAAAAGCATACCGCCTATGGCACCACCAAGTAAACCGCCCATCAAACCACGGCCAAATCCTGATTTCTGTTGATTCTTGCCTGTTTGTTTCTTTTGTGCGGTAGGCGCTTTTTTTACAGGTGCGCTGCGTCGAAAAGATCTGCCGCCTCCCCTTGAACGGGCATCGGAATAATCGGCCATGATTCCTGCTTCTACAAAGCAGAGTGTGAAAAAAACGAGAAATAGTGGAGTGAGTTTCCTCATAAATAACAACATTGGTGGCTCTCCTGAAAAGGTGGTCTTGTTTGTTAATAGTAAGTGTAAACAGTAGCAATAGTCCATCGCTTTGTCATCATTTTTACGACCTGGAGCTGTTATTACTTTTTACCAAAATCGTATTTTATGATACCTTTGCCGAATGCAAAATCAGATACTGCTCATCTTCCCGCCACAGGCAAAAGCGTGTGAACCGCCAGCCGGTATTGCCAGAATTGCCGGGTTTTTACGTGCAAATAATCAGGTATGTACTCTTTGGGATGCGAATATTGAGGCGCAAAAGCATCTTTTAGCGCAGGAACAGCATCCTACAGATACCTGGAGTAAACGGGCATGGAAAAACAGCAAGGCTAATATACAGTCATTACGTGATCCTAAACTGTATACGAATCTGGATCGTTACCAGCGGGCAGTGCGTGACACTAACCGGGTTCTTGCGCAGAGTTGTGATACCAGTACAATTACTATTAGTCTTGCAGATTATCAGGAGGCAGGTCTGTCGCTCCATCAGAGTGAAGATCTTTTGCAGGCTGTCGCCAACTATAAAGATTCTGTTTTCTTTTCTTTGTATGAACAGCGTTTGCAGGAGCTCCTGATAAATTCGAAAGAAATGATTGTTGGGATTTCCTTAAACTATCTGAGTCAGGCTCTTCCCGCATTTGCACTCGTCGGGTATCTAAAAGAAAAATACCCGGACTGCCGGCTAATCATTGGTGGTGGACTGATTACCTCCTGGTTGCGAAGTCCGGGATGGCAAAATCCTTTTGCTGATTTATTTGAGCAGATGATAGCAGGGGAGGGCGAGTTACCACTTCTGAAACTCCTTGGCCACGACATCCAGCCAGTTTCTAGTGCTCCTGATTTTGACGATTTGCCGCTTGACGATTATTTGTCACCCGGCCTGATTATTCCCTATGGTGCGTCCAGTGGTTGTTACTGGAATCGCTGCTCATTTTGTCCTGAGAAAGCTGAGGGTGGATTGTATTCAAAACTCTCTTCGGTCCAAGTGCTTGATGATCTCAAACAGCTAGTACATACATATAATCCAACTCTTATTCATCTACTGGATAATGCAGTAGCTCCGGAGCTAATGCGGCAAATGGTTGCAGATCCCATTGGAAGAGATTGGTATGGCTTTGCCCGGGTGAGTCAGGAGCTGAGTGATCCTGAATTTTGTTTGCAACTGCGAAAATCAGGCTGTGTAATGTTGAAACTGGGCATTGAATCAGGTTCGCAGGAAGTGTTGGACGAGATGGATAAAGGGATTAACCTGAAACTGGTTGAACAGACACTTACAGCATTACGATCTGCCGGTATTGCTACCTATGTGTATCTGCTTTTTGGTACTCCTGCAGAGACGCTGCAAGAAGCCAGGAAAACCCTCGATTTTACAGTGCGTAATGCTGCTGGCATAGGCTTTTTAAACTTAGCCGTATTTAATTTGCCGAACAACAGTCAGGAGAAAGCTGAGTTGCAGATTCGTGATTTTTCCTGCGGTGATTTAGGGCTTTACTCAGATTTTGTGCATCCTAAAGGGTGGAACCGGAAAGAGGTACGCAGATTCTTAACAGATGAGTTCAAAGCGCATCCTGCAATTCGTCCGATTCTGCAGCGGGATCCACCGTTTTTCACATCCAATCATGCGCCCTTTATGGTGCAGTTATTAACTATTCAGGAGAGTCCGAATGCCTAAGAAAAGAGTCATTGTTATAGGCGGTGGTGCCGCAGGCCTTATGGCAGCAGGGCAGGCTGCGGAACGTGGTGCTGAAGTTATTCTCCTTGAAAAAATGAAACGGCCAGGGCGTAAAATTTGTATTAGCGGCAAAGGGCGCTGCAATCTCACCAATAGCGCAGCAGTTCCTGATTTTATAGAGCATTTCGGGAAGAATGGACGTTTTTTACGGCAGGCCTTTTCCCGCTTTTTCGCACCTGACCTTGTTGCGTTTTTTCAGGAAAAAGGTCTCGATGTGAGTTTGGAACGAGGGGGACGCTATTTCCCCACAAGTGGAAAGGCACCGGATATCCTCAAAGTATTTCAGGCCTGGCTTGAGCAGTTGGGGGTCACAATTAAAACGAATAGCCCTGTTGATAGGATTATATTTAATGATGATCAGATTGAAGGGGTAAAAATAGGAAAAAAAACTATTCAGGCGGATGCCGTTATTATTGCCACAGGCGGAACGTCTTATCCCTCAACTGGTTCAACCGGAGATGGATATGCACTTGCTGAGGCAGCAGGTCATTCCATTATCTCCGTACGTCCGGCGCTGGTTCCTTTAAAGATCGAGGGGGGTGTTGAGCCGTCATTGGCAGGTCTTGAAATCCGAAACTGTGAAGTCAGGCTGGTAATTGATGGGAAACAGAAACGGAAACTCTTTGGCGAGTTTCATTTCTTAAAAACTTCCATTAGTGGCCCTGTTATTTTGACAATCAGCGGCGATGCCGTGGATGCGTTGCAAAAAAAGCAGAAGGTTGAAATATTGCTCGATCTGAAACCGGCATTAAGTGAACAAAAGCTTGATGGTCGATTGATTCGTGATTTTGAAAAACGTCATCAGGAAGTTTTTTCTGAAGTACTCCGTGGTCTTTTGCCTGCAAGTCTGATCCCTCTTTGTTTGCAACAGACTGCAATTCCGGCTAAACAATTGGCCGGGCAGATTTCTAAAAAAGAGCGAAAAAAGCTGCTACACTGGTTAAAAGAACAGCGAATGGAAGTGATCGGACATCGGCCATTTAGCGAGGCGATTGTAACTGCAGGTGGTGTTAAGCTAAGTGAAGTAAACCCTAAAACCATGGAGTCAAAATTTGTTTCAGGTTTATATATTGCGGGGGAAGTTCTGGATTTGAACGGCAACACCGGCGGCTATAATCTACAGGCGGCTTTTTCTACTGGTTGGCTGGCTGGAAGAGATGCGGCTAAAAAAA
>JAOZLM010000029.1:0-6495 GCA_029934815.1 Desulfocapsa sp.
GGAATGACAGCGCTGGAGTTTTTTACGAGTTTGTCAAACTTATTAAACAATTGAATCGTTAGGGAGCAATGTAACAGCTCGCAGGAAGTTTGCTTGGCACTATGCGACAAAAACTTGTCAGTTTACGACAATGATGTTTCCACCACTTTGCACCACCCTTAAAAATGTGAAAAAATATTACTATTTTCTGTCTTTGGCTAACAGTCATTGATATCAGCTGGTTTGGCCCTCAATAGGCTTGTTTTGCTCCTTGTTGCTAAGAGACACTTTGTGGTGGCCATGTACCATGGGTGGTGCCTTCTTTGCTCGGATACGCCTTGTGGTGTGTTATTTTGTGTTTTTAGTTTTCCTTCCTAACACCCTATAGTTTCAATGAAAATACTTGACAATGTGTTTAGTTTTGAGGTAGAAAATAGTTTAAGTGGAGTAAAGTGGGTACAAAGTGGAACAGGGTGGCTGGTAGTGGGTGAGTCGAAAACCATAAAAAGCAGATTTCGCAGCAAGTCTGAGCATAGTCTGGATACCAAGGGGCGCTTGAATTTACCAAGCCGTTTCCGTGATGTTCTGGCGCAATATGGCTCTAATATGCTGATCCTCGTCCCCTGGAAACAGCATCTCCGTGTTTATCCCCTTTCCGAATGGGAAATCATGGAAGACAGGCTTATTGATCAGATTAAAGAACAGCCTGATCTGAGAGGCTTTATCCGTATGCTTCTTTCTGGAGCAACGGACTGTAAAACTGACAAACAGGGGCGTCTCCTGCTCCCCGTATCTCTTCGCACTGAAATCAAAATGGGGAAAGACGTAATTCTCACTGGAATGCGTGACTGGATCGAGATCTGGGATACTGATATCTGGATGAGTGAAATGAAGAGTACCCGTGAGACCTTTGATACCCTTGATGAGGGGTTGGCTAAACTGGGTATCCTGTGATGCAGGAATTATTCGGAGCGGCAAAGATTCATTGCTCAGTTTTATTGGATGAGTGCATTGAGTTCTTAAATCCTCAGTCAGGAAAAGTTTACATGGATGGAACCATGGGACTTGGCGGGCATACAGAAGGAATATTGCAGGCGAGTTCACCTGACGGCCGTGTGATTGCTTTTGACTGGGATGCAGCAGCCATTGAGAAAAGTCGTGAACGTCTGGCCGGTTTTGAAAAACGTTTTGAAATAGTCAGAAGAAATTTTTCTGAAATAAAAGAAGGTCTTGACGATTGCAGGATTGATACAGTTGATGGAATTCTGATAGACATAGGCCTCTCTTCCCTGCAACTGGATATTGGCGGCAGAGGATTCAGCTTTCAGCGGGATGAAGCATTGGATATGCGGATGGATATACGGCAGGAGCTAACTGCTGCATCCATTCTGGCAAACTGTAAAGAGCAGGAACTGGCGGATATCTTCTATTATTACGGGGAAGAGAAGCAGGCCAGAAGAATTGCTTCTTTTGTGGTTGAAGAACGAAAACAGCAGCCCATTGAAACATCGAAACAGTTGGCCGATCTGATTTCAAAGGCTGTGCCCAGACGGTTTCATCCCAAAAGGAAACATGTGGCAACGTTGGTGTTTCAGGCTCTTCGAATCGCAGTTAATACGGAGCTTGAAAACCTCTCAAAAATTTTAGACACAGCCGCTGACCATTTGAATCCGGGGGCTAGGTTTTGTGTCATCTCTTTCCACTCCCTTGAAGACCGGATGGTGAAAAGAAAATTTCGTGAAAACGATAAGTTTAAGGTGCTTACCAAAAAACCGGTAATGGCCTCGCAAAAAGAAAAAGAAATAAATCCACGATCAAGAAGTGCCCGCCTGCGGGTTGCTGAAAGAGTATAAGCAAAAGAGGAATACCATGATTATCAATCCATCAGCTCATACCGTTATTCCACGTAGAAACGCATTCAGAAAACGTAGCAGGATCAGAAGACAACAGGCATTAAGCTTACCTGGCGGAAAACCATTTTTCTTTGCTGTTAGTAAGATATTTTGTGGTGCAGCAGTTTTTTTGTTTCTCTCTTCACTCTGGCTCGGAAGCAGTATTCACCAGGTGGATGCACAAATCAGTAAAGTAGAAACGCAGCGGGATCAGCTGGTGAACTCAAATATCCTGATGCGTGCGAAAAAGGCAAATATGTTTTCTCCCGAGACTGTCGGTGTGATGGCGGGTGATCAGTTTGCCATTCATTTGCCGGGGGCCGGGCAGTATAAATTTCTAAAATAGATGACGCCGTGTTTACACCCTTTTTACGAATTTATGTCACTTCATCATAAACTCAGCGAAGGGTGAGTATCTGACAGTAAAATGTATGTGTAACCGGTAGAGCTTGTTTCTATGGCCAAAAAATCACGTCTTAAAACAAAATCTTCAAAAAGACGCTGGCCGTTGTTTGTTGTTCTGTTTCTGATACTAACCGGGATTGCCGGTGCAGCATGGCTTAAGTATCAGCAGCAGTTGACCAATCTTGTTGAAGTGTGGCAGGAGACTTTCGATGTTCAGGAACAGGTTGCCACAAATGAGTTGCGCGGCATTATTTTTGACAGAAACTTTAAAGAGCTTGCTCAAACTCTGGAGCGGGTTTCCCTCTATGTGCGGCCAAGGGAAGTTACAAATCTTTCCAGAACTGCTGAGCAACTCTCGGAAACACTTGGCGTACCGGAATCAGAAATCCTTGATGCCCTGGGGCGTGATTCGCATCTTGTCTGGTTGCGCCGTGATATTGCACAAGTCGATGAAGAATTAGTGGCAAGCCTCAAGCTCCCCGGGATTTATTTTCACAGGGAGTTTGCCAGAAGTTATCCCGAGCAGGAAAAAGCCTCTCACCTGATCGGGTATTCGGAGAATGATCGAGGCCTTGCCGGGGCCGAGCATTATTACAACAACTTGCTTGATCATGGTTCCATCAGGCAGGCGGATCTGGCTACAATTGATCTGGAAGGGCTTGAACAGACCTTACCAAATGGGCATGATCTGGTTCTGACTCTTGATATGAAGATCCAGACCATTCTTGAGCATTATGTGGCAGGTCTTGGCCGGGAGATGGGCGAGGGGCGTATTGCTTCTTTGTTGCTTAATGCAGTTGATGGAAAGATTATAGCTGGTGCCAATTATCCCAGTTACAATCTGAACAGTGTCTGGCAGCACGAACATGAAGTGTTGGGGTCACTGTTTTTCACACCAATGGTTATTCCTGAGGAAATAAGGAAATTTTTTCGTATTGCCTCTCAATTGCAGGGCGGGTGGGAACAGGGAACGCAAATTTACCCGTGGAGTGTAACTTCAGGGAAAATGAATTTTGCCAGACAACTCAGATTATGGGACAGATTGCAGTTATCCACTGATTTGCATGTAGATTTTTCAAGTGGAAAAAAGAAACAGACTTCGATTCCACAGTTTGTGAGTTGTACCCCGGGAGAAGAATGCGGAGCAGTACCAAAAACGGCAACACCTCTGAAGGTTTTGCTTGGGATGACTCATTTGCTGAACGGCGGTAAGAAAGTTCAGCCCCACATTCTGGATCGAATTCTGGAGAAAAACAGCCAGAAAGAATATTTTTACAATGCTTTTTTACAAGATAGTGGTGGGCGGAATGTATTGCCCTCTCTTGTTTCTAAAGAACTTCGAACATTGTTGAAGGTAGATGGGAAGAGTGCTGTACTTGGTTCAAAAATCCTGAGCGGTGAAACCGTATCTTTGATTCCTGACTATTCAGGTGGGCAATATGTAAGGGATCGGATGTCCATGGTGGTCATCACCGGAGTAAAGCCTGAACTGATGCTGCTTATGGTTTCACGGCAGAATAAACCGAATCCTGATGTACAGAAAGTACAGGATGCAGATTTTCTGATTGAAAAAATTGATTCTATTCTTCCTTCTATGGTCGCATTACAGCAGGTGAATCAAAATATTGCTGATATGATGGAGTTGCCTGAGCTTCAGGAAAAGAACTTTAATAAAAAGCAACGCAAGGGGAAGAACAGTTCTGAAACTCTGGCGAGTATCCTTGATAAACACACTTTGCGTATGCCGGATTTAACAGGTTTTAGTCTTCGAAAAGGATTGCGGCTTTTGCAGCAAACGGAAATAACAGTGCAGGCCAGTGGTACCGGACGGATTGTCAGTCAAAAGCCAGCTCCCGGAGCAGAGTTGAAAAAAGATGCAATAGTTCAATTAAAACTGGCAGCTGATTTGCCTTCGGAAAATGCACCACCCACAAAGTAGTTTAGCCAAACAGGACAGTAATATGTCTCAACAAACTTCCGAAATTCTAAGTGGTGGATGGTCCTGTACCAGCCCCGGAACCGTTGTGTCTTCTTCTCCCTGCTCTCTTTCCTCCCTGCTACAATGCTTTGATTTTTCCTGTTTGCACGGAGATCCTGCCACTTGTTTGGTCCAGACTGTCAGTATTGACTCCAGAAACTGTAGTAAAAATGCATTATTTATTGCCCTTTGTGGGGAAGAACGTGATGGCCATGATTACGTGGATCAGGCTCTTAGAAGTGGATGTGCTGCCATACTTGTTGAAAAGGATAAAATTTCACCGGAACCATTCAGTGATTATGACGTTTGTGTCATCGAAGTTGATGATAGCAGACGTGGTTACACCTTGTTGGCAGAATCACTGTTCGCCAGTCCGGCAGACAGTCTGACCATGATGGGGATCACCGGAACCAATGGTAAAACCAGTGTTACTTATCTGCTGGAATCAGTACTTCTTGATGCTGGTAAACAGGTCGGAGTCATCGGCACCATTAATTATCGTTATAGAGATAGCAATGGTGATTTGCAAATTTTCCCCTCACCTTTTACAACACCAGAGCCTTTCCTCTTGCAGGGGATTTTACGTGAGATGGTCGACGCTGATGTTGATTGTGTGATCATGGAAGTTTCATCTCACGGACTCGCACAAAACAGAATTGGCACATTAAAATTTGATGTGGCTGGATTTACTAATTTGTCCCGTGATCATCTTGATTATCACCTGGATATGCAATCATACTTTGATGCAAAATCCTTGCTGTTTAGTGAACATTTAAAAGACGATGGCAGAGCTGTTGTCAGTTATCCGGAAAAGGATAGCAGATGGAGCAGCTCTCTATACGAAATCTGTGCCGCAGGCAGTCATACGATTTTGACTTGTGGTACTGCTGATTGTGATATCTTTCCAAAATCGCATAAAGGAAATCTCCAGCACACTGAAATCGTATTGCAAACAGACAACGGAGTTTGCAAATTTACCTCTCCTCTGGTGGGGAATTTTAATGTTCAGAATCTGCAAACTACCTATGCAATGGCACGCAGTGCTGGTATCGCCCAAACAGTAATCTGTAGTGCATTGCAGAAGGCAAGCGGCGCACCGGGACGGCTGCAGAGAATTCCGGTTTGTGATGGCGAGGAAGGTTTTCGTCCCTCTGTTTTTGTGGATTATGCTCACACTCCCGATGCTCTTTTGCAGGTGTTAAAAACGCTGAAAGCAATACCGCATAACAACTTGTTCTGTGTATTTGGCTGCGGTGGGGACAGGGACACAGGGAAACGATTCTTGATGGGAGAAGTGTCCAGTAAGTATGCTGATGTGGCAATTGTTACAGACGATAACCCCAGAACGGAAGATCCTGCATTAATCAGAGAAATGGTTGTAGAAGGTATCAAACAAACTGTTCTTCAGAAACGTGATATAGAATGGTTGCGTGCAAGAGAGAAAAGTGAGACTGGTTTTGTACAGGTTCCCGATCGTCATACAGCAATCAAAGTTACCATTGAGGCTGCCGGAGCCGGTGATATCGTACTTATTGCCGGTAAGGGACATGAAGATTATCAGATCACCAAAAGTGGCAAACGATTTTTCGATGACAGCCTTGAAGCTAAACTGGCATTGAGTGGATGGACTCTTACTTCACTGCAACTGGCCACAGGTGGAAGAATAATAAATCCTGACAATGGTGATTCTTGTTTGGGCACAGTTTCCACTGATTCAAGGACTGTGAAGAAAAACGATATATTTGTAGCGTTGCAGGGTGAACGTTTTGATGCCCATGATTACGCCTTCGATGTGGCAAAGGCCGGAGCCGGTTGTATTCTTTTACACCGCCTTCCGGAACAAACCCTTTCGTCATCTGTGTTGTTAGTTGAGGACACGGAAAAGGCCCTGGGAGATATCGCAGCCTACAGACGGAAATGCATGAAAAGCTTAAGTCAGCCGGTCGTTGTTGGAATCACCGGCAGCAGCGGCAAAACAACTCTCAAAGAGATGTGCTTTTCAATTTTTATGCAACAGTGGCCGGACAATAATAAGACCGCCAGTTCAAGGGTTCTCAAAACAGAAGGAAATTTTAATAACGCGATCGGCTTACCACTTTCACTTATTCCTATCACTCCGGTGCATCAGGGAGTATTAATGGAAATGGGAATGAACAGTCCCGGAGAAATAAAATATCTTACGAACATTGCAGATCCGGATATTGCCTGTATTTTAAATGTACATGGTGCACATTTACAGGG
>JAOZLM010000029.1:6595-8820 GCA_029934815.1 Desulfocapsa sp.
GGAAATCGGACAATATGCGGGAGAACTTGGCATCGAATTTCTGGCAATTCTTGGTGAATACAAAAATCAGGTAAAGGCCGGGGTAAAAGAAAGTGAAAGTAAACAAACAACAGTCAAAACATTTGACGATCAGGAGAGTTGTAATAATTGGCTGCAGAGTCTGATAGCTGATAACAGTTTACATGATGGATCCTATATTCTTGTAAAGGGATCACGGGGAATGCATTTAGAAAATCTGGTGAAGCAGTTACAAGGGGAGCAGGCCTAAACAATGTTGTATCATTTACTCTATCCACTCCATGAAAGTATCAGTGTTTTTAATGTGTTTCGTTATATCACTGTGCGTTCAATCGGAGGTGCTGTTACGGCTTTTTTGATTATGCTGCTCCTTGGCCCCTGGTTTATAAGGCAATTAAAACAGCGCCAAATTGGTCAGGTGGTTCGTGATGACGGCCCGGAAACCCATCTTGCCAAGCAAGGTGTTCCCACCATGGGCGGGGTTTTGATTCTGGCAGCTATCACAATTTCATCATTGCTCTGGGCAAAGCTGGATAATCCACTGGTTTGGCTTTTGCTCTTTGTTTCACTCTTTTTCGGTATGATTGGAGCCATTGATGATATCCGGAAAATTAAGAAGAAATCAAGTGATGGATTAAGCGCAAAAGGGAAACTGCTTTTACAGGTTTTTGGTGCTTCTGTGGTAGGGCTTTTTGTGCTGCTCCACCCCGGGTATGACGGCTTGTTAAGTGTACCTTTTTTGAAAAATATCCATCCGGATCTCTCTTGGTTTTATGTGGTTTTTGCCATATTTGTCATCGTTGGTGCATCAAATGCAGTGAACCTGACAGATGGACTGGACGGTTTGGCAGCAGGGCCTACGGTGATTTCTGCTTCTGTCTATCTGATTTTTTCATATCTGGCAGGACACGCCATACTAGCTGATTATCTACAGATTCCTTATGTGCAGGGTGCTGGAGAACTGGCAGTTTTTTGCGGAGCCATGGTCGGAGCTTGTTTGGGGTTTCTCTGGTTTAACGCCTATCCTGCCCAGATTTTTATGGGAGATGTGGGCTCGCTGGCACTTGGTGGTGCGTTGGGTGGAGTTGCCATAATTATTAAACAGGAAATATTACTGGCCATCGTTGGTGGGATTTTTGTGATGGAAGCGATTTCGGTAATTTTACAGGTAGGATATTTTAAAATAAGTCATGGAAAACGAATTTTTTTAATGGCACCTTTTCACCATCATTTTGAAAAGAAAGGCTGGCATGAACCGAAAGTGGTGGTTCGTTTTTGGATTGTTTCAATCATTTTAGGCTTAATAGCCGTGGCTACTTTGAAACTACGATGATTAGAGCCGGACAAAAAATAGAATCCGGTCAACGGTTTGTCGTCCTGGGGCTGGGAGTCTCAGGGCGTGCTGCCATGAAGTTTCTGGCACAGCAAGGGGCAATAGTTTCTGTAAGTGATACAAGAAGTTTTGAAGAACTTGCAGTGGATGATCAGGAATATATTCAAAAACATAAACTTGCCTTTGAGGGCGGAGGGCATACCGCAGCATTTTGCAGGACTTGTGATGCAATATTTATAAGCCCGGGTATAGACCCGAATATTCCGTTATTACAGGAACTACGGGATAGCGATATTGCAGTTGTGGGTGAGCTTGCAATTGCTGCTCCCTATTTAACAGAGACAGTGGTTGCAGTTACCGGAACCAACGGCAAAACCACAGTAACAGCATTAATTGGAGAATTATTAGAGAGCGCAGGAAAAGAGGTTTTTGTCGGAGGAAATATAGGAACGCCCTTACTTGATTATCTCCGTTTGGGACAACGTGCAGAAATACTGGTGCTTGAACTCTCCAGTTTTCAACTGGAATCAGCAGGGAGTTTTTGCCCCCATATTGGGATTCTGCTCAACGTGACACCAGATCATCTGGACAGGCATGGAAGCATGATCAGTTACACAGCCGCCAAAATGAAAATGTTTGACCATCAGACTAAAGATGACGTTGCCATACTCTGTGCTGATGATCCCATGTGTCTGCAGGTGAAAGATCTTTTACATGGGCAGAAAAAATACTGCTATGGAACAGTTGATAAGTCTTGTGCAGCACAAGGAAGCGGCAAGCTGTTTTCAATATCTCTTTCAGGTGAAGATACTAGACAGTATAGCCTTGAAGGAACAGCGCTGGATTCATACACAGGTTTACTTAACAGTGAAGC
>JAOZLM010000029.1:8920-13587 GCA_029934815.1 Desulfocapsa sp.
ACACAGAAAGCTGTGACCATGGATGAAGCTGTAGACGTTGCAGCGCGTTTGGCTGTTGCCGGAGATACTGTATTGCTGGCTCCTGCCTGTGCAAGTTTTGATATGTTTGATAATTACGGACAGCGGGGAGATGTTTTTATGCAGGCTGTTTTGGATTTGCCGGAAATAGAAAACGGGTTGGAGGGCTGATGCAGCGTCCTGTTCGATTACTTCTCACAGGTGGGGGAACTGGCGGACATCTGTTCCCGGCAATTGCCACAGCAGAGGCAATGTGCAAACGTTTACCGGGGAGTGTCGTGCTCTTTGTGGGCACAAAAAGGAAGATGGATAAAACAAGCCTTGAACAGTACGGCTTTGCGACAAAATCAATCCATTCCAAAGGTCTGAAAGGGAAAAATATTCTTTCATTAGTCCAGGGAATTGCAATATTACCAGTCTCAATCCTTGAAGCCATGATTCACATTATCCGTTTTAAACCGGATCTGGTTTTAGGGGTAGGAGGATATGTAACAGGCCCTGTGGTGCTGGCGGCAAAACTGCTTGGCAAGAAAACAATCATCCATGAACAAAATTCTATCCCGGGTCTTGCAAATAGAAAACTTGGTAGTCTTGTTACAAAAATCTGTTTGTCATTGCCGGGAAGTGAAAAGTTTTTCGCAAAGGACAAAATAGTGTTAACCGGAAATCCGGTACGGCAGGCAATCTTAGAGTTGAGTCGTGAAGAGAATCACAAAGCAGAAAACAAACAAACAACTCTTCTGGTACTTGGTGGAAGTCTGGGAGCACATCGGGTAAACGAGCTTGTGGTTGAGGCTTGTGCGAGTCCGGAACTAAAGGGTTTGAAGGTGATCCACCAAACTGGTTCTAAAGATGTGGAAATGGTAAAGGCGGCCTACAAAAAGAATAATATTGAAGCCACTGTGCAAGCATTTTTCACCGATATGGCAGCAATATATAAAGAGGCGGATTGCCTGGTCTCAAGAGCAGGGGCAACAACCCTTGCCGAGTTGTCAGTTCTTGGGAAACCGGCAATCCTGATTCCTTACCCCTATGCAGCTGATAACCATCAGGAAAAAAATGCAGAGTATTATGGGCAGGGTGGTGGAGCAGTGCTTTGTATAGAAAAAGAATTGACAGCAGAAAAACTTACTGAGCACTTAATAGCATTACTGAACAATAAAGAGTCAATGCGGCAAATGGCTAAGGCGATGAAAGCCAGTGCTTTTCCGGATGCTACTGAAAAAATAGTAGATGAATGTTTACAATGTCTGAACCAATAATCAGCAAGATCTGAAACCATGTATAATAAAACACAAAAAATACATTTCGTTGGAATCGGTGGTATTGGTATGAGTGGAATTGCCGAACTGCTGCTTAACCTTGGCTATGGTGTATCTGGATCTGATCTGAACGATTCTGCAACCACCCGCAAGTTGCAGTCTCTTGGGGCAAGGATTAGTAAAGGTCACCAGGGTGATCTGGTTGAGGGTGCTGATGTCGTGGTAACATCCTCTGCAATAAGAAAAGATAATCCGGAAGTCCTTGCTGCAATAGATGCTGCAATTCCAGTTATTCAGCGCGCTGAAATGCTTGCTGAACTAATGCGTCTTGCAAAATACGGTATCGCTATTGCCGGCAGTCATGGCAAAACATCAACCACTTCAATGGTTAGCTGGATGATGACCGAGGCAGGACTAGATCCCACAATCGTTGTGGGTGGAAAAATAGACAGCCTTGGAGGTAATGCAAAACTCGGCACAGGAGATTTTCTGGTGGCGGAAGCGGATGAGAGTGACGGTTCGTTTCTGAAACTTTCTCCGGTGCTGGATGTTGTGACCAATATCGATCTGGAACATATGGATCATTATGACGATATTGAACATATCAAAGCCACCTTTCTTGAATTTATTGATCGTATTCCCTTCTACGGGGCTGTTATTCTCTGTCTGGATGATGAAAACATTGCTGATATTCTGCCTGAAATCAGAAAACGAAAAATCACTTACGGATTCAGTGCACAGGCTGATGTCATTGCAGAACAGATTGAAACCGGCAGAGGACGAGTTGCATTTACCGTAAAACGTGATGGCAAGAAATTGGGCAGGATTGACTTCTCACTCCCCGGAAAACATAATGTGTATAACGCCCTTGCCACAATCTGTGTTGGTCTTGAAGTGAATATTTCTTTTGAAAAAATAAGTGCAGCTCTACAAAGTTTTCAGGGTGTGCAGCGACGTATGCAGCAGAAAGGCAAAGGGCGTGGAATCAAGGTGATTGATGACTATGGCCATCATCCAACTGAAATTCGGGCGACTCTGGCAGCCATCAAAGAAGGATGGCCGGAGAAACGGCTGGTGGTGTTGTTTCAGCCTCACCGCTATACGAGAACACTTGCTTTGCTTGATGAGTTCAAAACCTGTTTTCATCAGGCTGACTATCTTGTGATTACAGATATATATGCAGCCAGTGAAAAGCCCATACCGGAAATATCTGGCGAAATACTTCTTGAAGAAGTCAAAAAACACGGGCAGCGAGCTACACAATTTGTGGCAAATGTGGCTGATCTTGCAAAAACAATTCTGCCGGAGCTGAAAGAAGGAGATCTGGTCTTAACTCTTGGTGCCGGAAATATAGTACAGGCCGGTGAAGATCTGGTTGCACTGCTGGCAGTTGATGACTGATCAGGAAAAAGCCGAGTTACAAAAACTCGTAAGTACACCGGTAAAGTGGGATTGTTCACTCGCTCCGTTTACTTCTTTTGGTGTGGGAGGCCCGGCCACTGCAGTAATTGTTGTTGAAGAACTCTCTGAACTAGCAAATTTGCTGAAATATTGCAGCAGAAACAAACTCAGATATCGTTTTATTGGCAGGGGAACAAATATACTTGTTGAGGATAACGGTTTTGATGGTGTGGTTTTGCTGTTTGGGAAAAACCTTTCGGCAATCAAATTGCTTGAAGATTCGGAACCAGAGAATATTCGCATACAGGTTGGGGCAGGGTGCTCGCTTGCTAAACTACTTAACTGGTGCAGCAAAAGGAGTTTTTCAGGGCTTGAATTTGCCAGTGGAATTCCTGGGTCTGTTGGAGGCGCGGTAATAATGAACGCAGGTGCCTGGGCTGGTGAAATGGCTGATGTGCTGGCAGCCGTAAACGTCTTTTCCATGACGAGTGGTGAAGAGAAGATAACACGTGATAAGCTTGATTTCGGATACAGAAAATGGCGAAATCGGAATAACGCAGCTGGTGAAGAGCGACTGGTTGTCTCAGCAGAGATTGTTTTGCAAAAGGGAACAAAAGCAACAATAGAAACAAAATGCCGTGAATATCAGAAGAAACGTAAAGAAAAGCAACCTAAAGGGCTGAAAAACGCAGGATCCTTTTTTAAAAATCCACCGGGGGATTCCGCAGGGCGGCTTATTGAAGCAGCTGGTCTGAAAGGAACCCGATGTGGAGATGCAATGGTGTCGTCCGTACACGCAAATTTTTTAGTAAATACGGGAAAGGCCAGAGCAGATGATATTAAACAACTTATGCAGATTGTCGTCAAAAAGGTAAAAGAAGAGAGTGGAATTGAGCTGCAAGCTGAAGTACACTTCCTGTAACCATTGTGGAACGTGCATTTATGATCGAAAAAATTAAAAACCTGTTTGCCGGAAAGAAAACAAACAAACAAACGGGATCCGTTTTTTCGCAGCGGTTACAAAAATCAGGTTACAGGGCAACCCAACTAGAGACGGTCAGCAGGAAAAAACGGTTTTGGCAGCGAAAGAAATCTGAAGGGCAAGTGCATCCTCAGCAGACTGCTCTATCAAGAAGAAAAAAGCCAGGCAGGATTCCTGGTTGGTTTAAAGCTTTTGTGCTGTCAGGTGCTTTACTGACTGGTGCATTTTTTCTGCTCACAGGACCCATGCACTCACTTTATGATGAATTACGCTATTTCCGCATTCACGAAATAGAGATCAGTGGCTGCCGAACAATCAACCCTGAGAAGTTACGTAAATTCGCTGGTATCTCTTATGAGATGAACATGCTGAGCCTCGAACCAAAACGTATCCAGAACAGTCTTTTGCAACACCCGTGGGTGCAATCGGCAAGAGTGAAAAGAGTGTGGCCGGACGGGCTGATGATAAGTATTCAGGAACATCGACCTCAGGCTTTGCTGGTACAGAAAGACGGTAAAGAGTTTAGTTACGTGAGTAGTTCTGGCGTGGTGTTCGCAACACTTGCAAAAGGACAGGAACTCGATTTTCCCGTGATAACCGGGCTTGACTCCTTTGCCACCGACGAAGAACGCAAAAAAATGCTGGCAGTTGCCAATCTGTTTTTACGTTTGGCGGAACGAAATAACCCCAATTTGCCGGCACAGAATATTTCAGAAATACACTTCACTAAAACAGGTGGGTTGATTCTCTACCTTGTGGAGCATCCTTTTCCCATCTATTTAGGAAATGATGAAATAAAGCGTAAGTATTCACAGTTACGCCGGGTGCTTGAGGTCTTGTATCGAAAACGTAAGGGAAGGGCGAAGATAGAGAAAGTTGCCTATATTCGAATGGATTATCAAAAAAATAAGGTACTGGTAGCACAGAATCAAAAAGGATGAGTGATGGATTCGTAAAAACTCTTCATCTTCTTCGTTACTGAAAATTTCATATCATTTCAACGT
>JAOZLM010000232.1 GCA_029934815.1 Desulfocapsa sp.
GAGTAAGGTTTATGGATAAAAAGTCCAGCACCCAGCGACTGAGCAATTTTAACGTCTTCTGTTTCTGAAAAACCACTGGCAATAATAGCTTTTTGCCCGGGACATATTTCACTAATTTGCTCATAAGTGCGGCAACCATTGATACCGGGTTCCATGATCATATCCAGCAGTAGCAAATCTACCTTTTTTTCTTTTACATACTGTATAGCCTCTTCGCCGGAACTGACAGAATCTACCTGGTAACCAAGTACAGTGAACATTTGTCTGGCTATTTCACGCTGCTGCTCCTCGTCATCAATCACAAGTATCAGCTCCCCATTTCCCTGAATATCTAACATCGCAGTACGTTCGGCCAAAACTGCCACACCCTCTCTGACAACTGGAAAATAGAGTGAAAAAAGCGTTCCCCCTTCATTACTCTCAAGGGTGACAGCACCACCATGGTCGTGCATTGTGTTCCAAACAATAGCCAGACCGAGTCCAGTACCACTTCGGCCCATCTTCTTTTTCGTATAGAAAGGCTCAAAGATATGTTCCATATCCTCTTTACTGATACCGGTGCCACTGTCGGCTACTGTCAAGACAACATACTCCCCTTTTGCCATGTATTGATTCCGGGAAAGCGGTTTATCCACGTACTGATTACGAGTAGAGATCGTTATCGTTCCGTCACCATCAATAGCTTCAAGCCCATTATTGACAAGGTTCATAAGACATTTTTTTACATGTACGGAAGAACAGGAGATATTGAACAGATCAGAGTCATACTCCTGGATGCAATGAATCCGTGGAGAATGAGACTCCATTATTTTCCACTCTGGCGATTCAAAATATTCCTGCACCAGTTTGTTCAGGTCGGTGATACGTTTTTCAATGGCAACACCCCTGGCGACTGTAAGCAGGTCGGAAACTATCATGGCCGCACGTTTTCCGGAATCCTGAATAGCCACTGCCATCTTCCGCAAGTCACTATCCTCTGGCAGCTTCAAAAGCATCAATTCCGGATAACTGACAATACCGGACAAAATATTATTAAGATCATGAGCCACTCCGCCGGCCATGAGACCAATGGCCTCCATCTTGCTTGAACGTTGAACCTTTACCTCGGCCCTGGCTCGTTCCTTTTCGGCAACTTTCCGTTCTTCAATCTCCCGATGTAATTTATAAGTTCGCTCTCTAACCCGATCTTCAAGTTTCTTGTTATTTTGCTCAAGGGACTTGTTAAGATTAACAATTTTTTGTACCAGACGGCCATAACTGGTATTGAGAATCAGAAAAGATAAAAACAGAATAATTGCGCTCAAAACAAATGAGCTGAACAAAAGGGTGCGCTGTTTAGAAATTCCTGCAGAAATATCCAGGGCAACGAATAAATTTCCCTGTACCTGGCCGGCAAAGTTTTTTAAATCAAGTACCTTAACAACAACATACTCTCTCCCCTGCAATATCATTTGTTGTCGTTTTTTCGACCAATCAAAATCTCCTTCTTTTCCTTCAAAAAGACTGACATCCCGAGCCTGAATAGTATGAGTCTTTCCAGACAGATTGAGTAACTTTGAATCCTTGATGTACTGAAACACTTCATTGGGCAGAACCATCCCCACCGGTATCTGTAATTTTTTCTGGATAGGGTCTAAAAGAAAACTGTCTTGCAAGCCAAACTGTGTCGTACCGATTTGTTGCCCCTTGTAAACGACCGGCTGGACAATACGGTACTGCAATCCCACATAGCCTGCGGTAAAACCTGCATACTGGTTACCATCCCTGTTGCTGGCAACGATATCAGGCCGCATCTTGCTGACATTTTTTCCAAATTGAAATGGAGAGTGAACTCTGAGGAAGGCGTGATTATCTGGTAATACCCAGCCAAAAGTAGAAAAGTGTACACTCTCCCTTTTTAAAATCTCATAAAAAGGCATGGAAAGACGCAGCAAAGTATCTCGATCCTGGCGGAAAAAAGCCTGCACCATAGCTTCACGACTTTCTGAACCATTCACATTAACTAAACTTTCGATTCGTTTCCGGTACTGACCACTCTTTTGGTTTTCAATAATTTGAGCAACAACCTGCACACTCTTGACCTGTTCACTAATGTGTCTGTCCAGATTCACCCGGCAATTCTTCATCAATAGAGTAATGAAGACAGCACAAATAGTCATGATGAGCAGCATGACCGCGGTTATTACTTTCCATTTTGCATTCATAATAAACTATATTAGCAACATTTAGCGTGGATCTATCAACGGCTACTATCGCTTGTAATCAACGACTTACACCATTAGCATTAATAGCTAACCACATTTTCTACGATATTGAAACAGGCAGATATACAAAGCCTTCGCTAGACTCAATAGTTGATCAGTGAGTGACCGACTATCATATCATTAGGAATGATACCACTTTCTGAAGAAGATTTTCAAATTAATGGAGTAATTTGGGAAATAAAGATGAGAGACAGTCTGGAGCCACAAGGTAAATAGTCAAATACTTACAGAACGATACGCATCAATAATGTGCTGAATATCAGCGTTGTTGCCCAATTGCATTCTCTGAAAATGATTCAGCGTTTTGTTCAGATAATTCACAGTGATTTTTGATTGTTCCGCTGTATTAGCTTGCCAAATCAACTCACCAACCGGGCTGATTTTGGAGTGTTTATCGCCCTTATCCGTAGGCGATGAAACCAATAGAATTTCATAGAAACGTTGATTTTCTTCAACTAACACTTCATTTTTAAGACTGAAATCAAGCTGAATTAGTTGCTGTCGTAGCGTAAATTGGTGGTGAACAGGGCACAGCATGAAATCGATATTTGTTGCAGAGTGGCTTTGGTGAATAGCGTTGACGAACTGAGTTATTAAATCACCACCCACTCCGGCAATAATGACTAAGCTCCTTCCTTCATATTGTTCTATTGGTAATGCTGCCACATCGAGGCAATGCATTTTCCATTTTGAAGGCGAATCTGGGTAAAAGCGTTGTAGTTTGTTTTCCAGCTTGTTTGTGAGCTCAGGAACAATGTCAACAAAATGGATGTTTGGTGCAGCGAGTCGAGACAATAAGGCTGATCCCAATAAGCCGTGGTCACAGCAACAATCCCAGATGTGGGTGTAGTCAGATGTAACCATCGATTCAATTTGCTTCAATCTTTTGCTGAGCTTCAAGGTGAGTCCTTCTCCAATTGGGTGTAATGTTTGAAAGCTGACGCATTATAAAGGTTTTCTATACTATTTGCAGTTGTTATCGTTGAACGACAATGGGATCGACAACTTGGCTTACGAGCCCAGGGGGTGCGCGAAGGAGGGGCAAGTGGGAAATGATCACAGGCGTCTACGCTTTTGACCAAAAGACATCACAGTCTCCGTTACATTTTTCGATCAAATCGATTATAGCTTCTAATGAGTATTGCGAATCACCCTCCTGAAATTTCTTTACATATACGACTTATTGATGCCATTGTTCATGAAGATCAAATGCCCTTACTCCCTGCAAACCCGCTTTATTCTTGGCCTGATTGGTATCATCATACTATTCAGCATCATTAATCTGAGTGCTCTTTATTATTATTTTCAATTTACCCTTGAAAAAGATGTAACTACCAGTGCCTCCATTGTTTTACAGCACGTGGACAAGGTTCAGAATTACGTACGAAGCACCCTGCGACCTCGTATGTTTGCCGCCATCCCCGACGCCTTTATCCTGGAGGCCATGTCCTCCTCTTATATTTCTCGGGCAGTGATGGAGAACCAAGGCAACACAGACCAGGACTATCTATTCCGCCGGGTCGCAATCCATGCCCGCAACCCACAGTATGAAGCAAACCAGATGGAGCTGGACCTGATCCATCATTTTCGTGAACAACCTGAGGAGAAACTGTGGCAAGGCTGGCAGCAGATAAATGGCGTAAAACACTTTGTAATGGCTCGCCCTGTGACCTATGTAAAAGCGTGTCTGGCCTGCCATGGGCATCAAGAGGACGCCCCGCAGGAACTCAGAAAACAGTATGGGAATAAAGGCTTCGGACATAGCCTGAACTCCATTGACGGCATTGACCTGGTGGCGGTGCCTATTAAGAAGTATGCCGCTCAAAGCAGAAGTGAATTCATACAGTATGTTATAATTTACCTTATAATATCCACCTTAATTCTGATCGCTATTTACATTACTTTCCAACGCTTGGTGGTAGTAAATATTCATACCTTAACCAATCACTTTCGTAAAATTTTCAGTGATGATAAGGCAATTGAGCTGCTTCGAAAAGTTGAACACGGAAACGAAATTGAGGAAATCACTGAGGGTATGGAGGAGCTCAGCCAACATCTCTACGAGGCCAGGCAAGAGTTGAACAGTCATGCGGCAGGTCTTGAGATAACCGTAGCACAGCGCACCG
>JAOZLM010000233.1 GCA_029934815.1 Desulfocapsa sp.
GATCCTGCATGATCAGCAACGATTTTTTCAACTAGTGCCAGCCCCATTCCGGTTGCGTATGTTTTTGTAGTATAAAACGGGTCAGAGACACGTTTCATATTTGAATCGGCAATTCCAGGACCTGAATCCTCAATACTAATTTTAATCTGTCCATCCATCTTTTCGCATGCAATAGTCAGGAGTCCACCGGAATCCATTGCTTCAACCCCATTTCGGATCAGGTGCAGGAGCATCTGTTGAATACGTTTGGCGTCAATTGAAAGAAGCGGGTCTGGAGATGGTAGATCAAGACGATAAAGAATAGACTGCTTTTTCATATCTCCGTAAAAGAGCATTATACTTTTCCGGATCAGGGGATATAGGGCTTGTGTTTCTTTCACAGGCTTTTCATCAGCCACAAAGTTAAAAAGATTATCAAGGATTTTCTCTATACGACCAGAATCCAGAATCATCATATTGAGAAACTTGGAGGTTTTCTCATCGTCGGTTCTTTTTGCAAGTAACCGTGCAATACCACCAATGGAGGTGATTGGGTTGCGGATGGAATGAGCAAGCTGCGCTGACATGTGGCCAAGTGCAGAGTAACGTTCGGCGTCAACCAGCAGATCTTTGTTTTTATCAAGTTCGGCAGTCACCTCTTCAAGAGCTTTGATTTTATCCAGCATTTCTTTGTAGAGATGACTGTGCTCAATGGCAAGACTTGCCTGGCTGGCAAATATCTCGAGGTAATTGATATCTTCATCATTTATTGTTTTACGAGTGATACAGTTGTCCGCAATGATGATACCAAGCGATTTGTTGGGGGAGAACAGGGGGGTAATGATGAAATCTTCTTCATGAAGACAGCCTAAAAACTCCAGGGATACATTCTGATCTTTAGCTTTACCATCTTTGACCAGGATAGATTTTCGATTGTCACAGGCTTGAATAAGAATGTGTGCTTTATCTTCGGCTGCAATGCTGATCTCCTGAACAATATCCGTAAGCTCAGAATTGGTATCCACACTTGATGTTTTGACATTTTGTAAAATGTCAGTAAGATGTAATCCTTTTTCTTTTATTTCATCCCAGACTCTTCCGGCATCAGCTTTAGAGGGAGGTCCGATACCAATTTTTCCCTGTAGTTTTGTATGTTGGTGATTATAGAGAAGAAGGAATGCCCGATTGAAGCCTAAACCATCTTCGGCTGTAATGCCTGTAAGAATTGAGCGCAATACACTTTCAAGCTCAATGGAGTTGAGGTAGGCATTGTTCATTTTTAGATTGAGCTGGTGAAGAAAGTTGGTGCGGTAATTTGTGAGTTCCAGTTGTTTCTGGTATCTTCGGTTGTCGATAATAAGGCGACGTTTTTGCAGTGTTTTACGAACAGCAAGGCTGAATTCTTCAAGGCTCACTGGTTTTGCCAGGTAGTCGTCAGCACCGTCACGTAAACAGGCCATTGCCACTTTTAGATCTGTGGTTCCGGTGAGCATGATGACACCAAGATCCGGGTGGTTTTGTACGATATCAGTCAGGATTTCTGTACCGTCTTTATCGGGCAATCCTATGTCGAGAAGAACGAGTGCAATGTTTTCCTCTGCCAGAATCTGATAAAATTCAGCACCGGAAGTCGCAGTGAAAACGGTGAAACCTTCTTTTTGAAGGAGGTTTTCAAAAATAAGGATAATCTCCATTGAATCATCTACGATGACAATGGACTCTTGAGGAAAGAGATACTCCCTGGAGGCTAGTGGGAAACTGCTTTCGGGTGAGGACGGCAAATCAACCATGGGTTATTTGGGGGAGAGGCTGAAATTGAAAAGGCTTACAGTAAATTAGCGCCACAAATTGATTGTACAGGGCTGGTTGAAAAAGAAAAGGAAAAAAGTGGAAGATTTTTTTATAGAAAATGGGAAACTTGCGAAAGCTTTAACCGGGTTTGAGCCACGCCCCGGACAGCAGCAAATGGCGGAAGCTGTCGCCGAAACACTAGCTGTGGGAAGTGAGCGTGGCGACGGCAGAGCATCAGTGCTTCTGGTGGAAGCAGAAACCGGGATTGGCAAAACCCTGGCGTATCTTGTACCGACTCTTCTTTCCGGTCAACGGGTTGTTATCTCCACAGCGACAATCACCTTGCAGGATCAGATTCTAAAGAAAGAAATTCCACTGCTTAGCAAAGTGCTGGGTAAAGAAATTCCTGCGCTGTGTATGAAGGGCAGGCAAAATTACCTCTGTCATTATCGCTGGTTTCAGCATCGTTCCAGCCCGCAGACCTCGTTTACCCGAAACCGTGAAGAAGAAAAAATTGAACAATGGTTGAGTCAGACAGAAACGGGTGATCGTGCGGAGCTTTCCTGGCTGCCGGATAAAACACCTTTATGGCCTAAGATTTCTGCCCAGTCCAATCAGTGCCTGGGCAGTGAGTGCCCTGAGTTTTCACTCTGTTTTGTCGGCCGTTTACGAAAACGTGCTGGCTCTGCAAGAGTGTTGATTGTAAATCACCATCTCTTTTTTTCAGATCTTGCATTAAGGAAAGCCGGGTTTGGTGAGATATTACCACGGTATCAATCTGTTATTTTTGATGAGGCTCATCATCTCGAAAATGTGGCTACTAATTTTTTTGGGAAGCATTTTAGTCATTATCAGTTTCTTGACTTACTGGCAGATATTAAGCGACAGGGGGAAACTGATCTTTCATCTAAAACACTTAAAGGTGTCGTAAGTTTCGGCCGTGGACTTAAAAAGCGGTTGGAGCATTTTGAAAATATGTTTCCTGTTCAGAGAGGGCGTTATCCATTATTACCCCTCCTCAAGAAGATGGATGACTGGCAGGAGAATATTGATAATCTCGCCAATGGCCTTGAGCAGCTGGCTGAAAAATGTGGCGATTTGTCTGTGCATGGCGAGGTGTGGAACAGTTTTGCAGAACGATCCGGTTTGTTACAACAGAATCTGAATCATATTGCTGGAACAGAACAGGCCGGAGCAGACTATTATATTCGCTGGTATGAAAGGAGTGAGCGAACTGTCAGCCTTTCAGCAACGCCTGTCAAAATAGCTAATGAGCTTGAAGATTGTCTCTATGAATCGGTTGATTCAATAGTAATGACATCAGCTACCCTTACGACCGGTGGCGATTTTAAATATGTACGTGAACGTCTTGGGATTGATGACTCTGCCAAAACTCTCCGTCTGCAATCGCCCTTTGACTATAAGGGGAGAACTCTGTTATATGTACCGGAAAAGGGTTTTCCCGAAGCTAATTCGGCTGAGTATGCTGCTCTTCTTTGTGAGCGCATGTATCAGCTCCTGTTAATCAGCAGGGGGCGCGCACTGGTTTTGTTTACAAGTTTTCGTTCCATGGATCTTGTGGCAGACTATCTTGCTGATAAATTGCAGTATCCTGTACTGGTTCAGGGCACAGCTTCAAGGCAGGCTTTACTGGAAAAGTTCCGTGAAGAAACAGATTCCGTGCTTCTTGCTGTGGCCAGTTTCTGGGAAGGTGTGGATATTTCTGGTGAATCATTAAGTTGTGTACTGATAGATAAACTGCCATTTGAAGTTCCCAGTGATCCAGTGATTCAGGCTCGAATGAAAGCCATTGAAAGTGATGGCGGTAAGCCATTTTTTAGTTTTCAGGTACCAAGGGCAATTCTCAGTCTCAGGCAGGGTGTCGGACGTCTTATGCGCTCTACCAGAGATAGAGGCGTGATTGGAATTCTGGATATCCGCTTATATTCCAAAGGCTACGGGCGGATATTTCGCTCTAGTCTTCCACCGTCTCCAGTTGCTCGAAGTCTTGAAGAAGTAGAAAAATTTTTTGATGATGCAGAAATGAAGGAAAAGGCATGAGTAGAATCAAAGAACAATTGCTGCAGGCTATTGCACCAGATGTTGCACGAATTGATCAGGCCATGAAAGAGGATTTGCAACATTCCACTCAGGGCTGCGATCCTCTTCTTATAGAAGTTTTGTCCTATGGTATTTTCAATGGTGGGAAACGGTTACGACCTCTTTTGGTCCTGCTGGCTGCAAAGCTGGTTGGGTCATCAGAGAAAAACATTCCTGAGCATGAGTTACTGCAACTGGCAATAGCTTTTGAATATTTACATGGGGCAACACTTTATCACGATGATGTGATTGATCAGGCTGACATGCGCCGGGGAAAGCCCTCTGTTGTTAAAAAATATGGTGAAATTTCCGCTATTCTTGGCGGAGATTTTCTCCATTCCCGCTCCATGTCTCTTGTAGGCTCAATGGCTGGAAGTGAGGCTCTTACTGTTTTTTGCCATGCCACCAATGCCATGGTTGATGGCGAATTTTTACAGCTACGAAATGCAAGGAATTACAATCTAAGTGAAGAAGATTATTTTGCTGCTGTACGTGGTAAAACAGCACT
>JAOZLM010000030.1:0-7133 GCA_029934815.1 Desulfocapsa sp.
TTTCTGATATTCGAATCGTTGCCAACAAGAAGTTTACCAGTGAGAATCCTGCCGCTCAGAAATTTTTTGAGCTTGTAACACTTCCCCTCAGTGATATCAATGAGCAGAACACCAGGATGAATGCAGGTGAGAAATCAGCCAAAGATATTAATCGTCATGTGGATGAGTGGATAGCAAAAAACAGTGACACGTGGAATGCCTGGCTCACAGCAGCACGGGCTGCAGCAAAATAGATACAGCCCCTCACTTATCACCCGTTTCAAGCCTGGCTCTTCTTAGTCATCGAGTCAGGCTTTCTTTTTCTTTGCCTTCTGAAGGGTTGTTATGATTCCTTTTGGGCTTTTGCGTAAGCAGTCGCTGCGCATTCATTTTTTCCAAGATCCAGCTCTTCTTGTTTGTCGTCGTCATACTGCTCAGTATTGGCATTGGCAAGACGAACAAGTGCATATTCCGCTGGTTGTTCACGCATATTGTCTTTGATATACTGGCTAAAGGCCTTCTCATCCATGGCGAAGACATCTTTGTTGCGATCTTTAACCTGACGGAAGGTAAGGCAGAAAATGAGATCTTCATCAGCTTCACTCCAGTCCATATAGTGACCGGGGAGTACCAGAAGTGAATCGTCCAGTTTTGCCACTTTCTGTAGCGTTTCATAAAGCATCACAGACCACGATTCTGCCTGTCCGCCAAGATCAGGTCGGCCGACCGATTGAATAAAAACGGTGTCGCCGGAAATCATATAGGTATCATCAACAATAAAGGTGAGAGATCCGGGAGTATGGCCGGGGGTGAGGAGAATTTTTACGTCAGGCCCACCATCGCTGAAATTGTGGATTTCCTGATCTGTTACACTCTTAGCTCCTGCTTTGGTGCCATCAAAATCAATTCCACCAAAGAAATCAGCCCCTGTTTTTTCAGCAATCTGGCGTGAGCCGGCAATATAATCTGCCTGAAGGTGGGACTCGAATGTCTTAATGATTTTACAGCCTTTTTCTTTGGCGAAATCGATATAAAAGTCAACGGCACGACTGGGATCCACAAGCATCATTTCAGTGTCAGTACAGATACCGTAGCTACAGGAGGCTTTACCGGGTCGAATAAACTGATAGAGTTTGTAACCATCTTTATCATGCACAAGACGGGGGACAAGGAGATTACCCCATGTCTTGATGCCACCGGTGAGGTAACGCACATCCTCATATCCGTGTTTTACCAGGATCTCACCCACATATTTGGCTGATCCTTCTTTTGCACAGACAATGCGAATTGCTTTTCCTTTGGGTACCTTTGCAACGCTTTCTTCCTCGATTTCCATAAAGTCATAGTAAGAGACGTTAATCATGTCGAACGGGTAGGGCGATTCAACCTGAAAGCGGTTGAAGTCTTTTTCGTTTCGTACGTCGAGTACCAGAATATCGTCTTTCTCAGTGAACCACTGAAAGAGGTCTTTTGCTTCGTAGGGTGAAAGTGTCATGGCAATTCCTGTTAGAGTATTTGGGGATGATTGACTAAAATTGTGTCATACAGAACAATAAGGAATCAATCGAAAAAAACAAGTCTTCGGGATGCTTTTTTATTGAGGAAGCAACTCATTGAAGAATGCAACAGATGGGTATTTTTCCGAATATTTAACTGCAAGACGTGTGGATGGTCTGGCAATGGACAGGAGGAATCCCATACCGTATTGATTTGCGGAGTTGAGTACTTTTTCCGTATCGTCTGCAAGTAATGTTCGTTTTTTGTCGTATTTGAGCATGGATTCAAGTCGGTTCCAGAATTCCGGTTCTTCTTTTGCCAGGCCAATTTCTTCTGCACACACAAGACGGTCAAAATGAGGGCCAATTGCTGTTTTTCGTAATTTAATATCCAGTGTTTTGGAGTGGGCGTTTGTCACCAAATGAACAGTTTTACCTATTTTTTTAATATATTCTAAAAAATCTATGACATAGGGGTGTACCTGGATCAGATGATCCACCTTGCATTTCAGCTCCGGGATATCAAGGCCAAGCTGGTCGGACCAGAAATCGAGATCACACCATTCAAGGGTGGATTCCACTGCCTGGTATTTTTTTAATAATACTTTGCGTGCTTCTGCTTCAGTGACGCTATTGGCTTCTGCGTATACTTTTGGCACATATTCTTCCCAGAAATGATCGTCGAAGTATTTGTCCAGCAGGGTTCCGTCCATATCGAGAAGGATGGTGTCTATTTGTGACCAGGTGAATGTTGGTTTTATTTGTTTGTTCATGTGTCTGTTTTGTAAGTGTAGTTTTTGATTGTGTTGTGAGTACTCAATAAAAAATCTGGTTATCACTAAAGTTCAGCCACCACTTTAGTCATTCCGGACCTGATCCGGAATGACGGGATCGCAGAAATCGAACAAAACTGAGGTTCAGTGGTAATCAAAATAAAAAATAGCATTTCTTTTTCGTTTTGTCACTGAAGCCTTGTTTGTCATTTACACAATGGAAGATAGTACTCTTTTTTTAGATGGTTTTGAGTAACGAAATTTTATCACATTGGTGCCGAGTTAAAAATGCGGTAGAATAAGGTGAGAGTTTTTTTTGCTCAAAGTTGTGAGCATGGTGACTGGCGGTGGGGAATCGTCACACATATTTGGAGTATTCACATGATTGATGTCCTCCTGATTATAATCGGTATCGCTGGCTTGTGGGCTGCAACAGAACTTGTTGTTGGTGGTGCGGTGGCCATTGCCTCCCATTATGGAATATCTGAATTCTATGTGGGGCTTGTCGTTCTTGCGATCGGTAGCGATCTTCCGGAACTGGCTGTGGCCATAGATAGTGGTATCAGAAATCTTCATGGCATGGATGTCTCCGGGATTGTTACCGGCGCATCCATTGGTTCCGCCTTTGGTCAGATAGGTGGCGTCATGGGGGTTGCCGGAATGTTTGGTTATCTGGTGCTGCCCAAAAGAATTATTTACCAGCATGGTTCCATCCTCTTGGGATCTGTCATTATTCTTGCTTTAACCGGTTTTGACGGTCAAGTGGATCGAGTGGAAGGGCTTATCCTTCTCACTCTGTTTTTGCTCTACCTTTGTATTATTTTAAATGACCGGAAAGTGTTCACTGACAATCCGCTGAAAATCAAAACTACAATTTGCCGGCAGTGGGTTCGGCTAGCCTGTGGCCTGGTATTGATTTACTTTGCATCCAAAATAACCATCGACAGTTGTATCAGCTTATCAACAATGCTGGGAGTACATCAGTCGGTGATTAGTGTGGCTTTGATTGGCTTTGGTACAAGTATACCCGAGTTAACCATATCAATTGGTGCATTGTTAAAGAAAAAATCAGCTTTGTCCGTGGGAAACCTGATTGGATCTAATATCTTTGATACATTGGTTCCCATTGGCGTGGCTGCGCTTATTTCACCAATAACTTTTGCCAGAGAGTTTCTTGTTTTTGATTTACCTCTGCTCTTTATTCTAACAATCCTTGTTCTCACTTTCTTTCTGCGGAAGAAAGGGTTGCAGCGAAAAGAAGCTTTCGTTCTTTTACTCTTTTATGTTTCGTATCTTGTTTTCAAGATCCTATAGGGTTGATTTGATGCCATGAGGAGCTGTGTATATGAATTATTATGATAAAGAATCTTCTGAAGTTCTTGAGCTACTTAAAAGCCGAAAACAGGGATTGACCACGGAAGAGTTCAGGGAGCGTCTGCAAAAAGATGGAGCCAATGAATTTACCATCGACTCCAGTATCCATCCTTTGGCGATATTTTTCAGTCAGTTTAAAAATTTCATTATTTATATTCTTCTCTTTGCCGTTCTTCTGTCAGTTGCCATTGGTGAGTGGATCGATTCGACGGTTATCATGGCCATTTTAATAGTTAATGCTTTCATTGGCTTTTTTCAGGAATTAAGCGCCCAGCAATCCCTGGAAGCATTAAAGAAACTGGAACCGATACGGGCCACAGTAATCAGGAATAATGAGAGACAGGAAATTGATGCTAAAGGCCTGGTCGTGGGGGATGTCGTTTCTTTACAACCTGGTGATAAGATACCGGCGGATGGTCGTATCATAGAATCGACCAGACTTCAGATTGAAGAATCTCTTTTGACCGGAGAATCACTCCCATCAGAAAAAAACAGTGAAATAATGGGCAATGATGTCTCGCTCGGTGACCAGCATAATATGGTATTTTCTTCCACATCAGTGGTTACCGGGCATGGGAAAATTATTGTGACAGCAACAGGAATGGATACAGAGGTTGGCAGGATAACGGATCTTGTGGCCAGTTCCACTCAGGAAAAAACACCCCTGCAGCGGAGATTGTCACTCTTTGGCAAAAAATTGGGGCTGGTGATCATCGCCATCTGTCTATTGGTTTTTACGTTATTAGTTTTTAAGGCTTATATGGCTGAAAACTTGTCCACTGAACTATTTGTCTCCTTTTTATTTATTGCAGTAAGTCTTGCTGTGGCAGCTGTTCCCACGGCTTTACCTGCGGTGGTGACCATTGCACTTTCTGTTGGGGTTAAACGTCTTCTGGCTAAACAGGTTCTTGTCCGAAAGTTATCATCAGTGGAAACTCTGGGTAGCTGTGATGTGATCTGTACCGATAAAACCGGGACGCTGACCCAGAACCAGATGACTGTTCGGCATGGCTGGACACTGGATGGGGTAGCAGATATCAGTGGCGTTGGTTATGAACCGAAGGGGGAGATGTCCTGCACTCTGACGCCGCTGCTCTTTCAGGCCGGATGGTATTGCAATAATGCGGATCTGCAGATGAAAAGTAGTGGCTGGCACCACTTTGGCGATCCAACGGAGGTTGCGTTACTGGTCTCGGCGATGAAAGCGGGAGTCGGAAACAGCGCAATGAACCGTCTGGATGAATTACCGTTTAGTTCTGAAAGAAAACTTATGAGTGTTCTTGCTGAGGACGAAAATGGTAGAAAAAGAGTCTTTTCTAAAGGTGCAGCAGGCCAGTTGCTACAGTGTTGTCACTATGTGCTGATTGATGGAGAACAAGTCGTACTTGATGACAGCTTAAGAGAACGTATTCTTCAAAAAAATGAGCAGTACGGTGCTGAGGCCATGCGTGTTCTGGCCTTTGCCTACAAGGAAGTGTCGGATGAGAATATTGAAGAATCCGATCTGATTTTTATTGGGTTACAGGCTATCGTTGATCCTCCGAGAGAAGATGTCGTTTATGCTGTTGAGCAGACTAAAAAAGCAGGAATCCGAGTGGTGATGATGACCGGAGATTCTCTAATGACCGCCCAGTCGATTGGGGCTGAGGTTGGTATTAACGGCGGTGTCTGCAGTGGTGATGAGCTGAGCCGAATGGACGATAGAGAGCTTCAGGAGGCGTTGGCCAAAGGGGTGAATATTTTTGCCCGGGTTGCACCTGAGCATAAACAGCGAATCGTGACCGTTCTGCAAAAACTTGGGTACACAGTTGCCATGGCCGGTGATGGCGTCAATGATGGACCAGCCTTGAAAAAGGCAAATGTTGGTATTGCTGTTGGATCTGGTACCGAAGTTGCCAAGGAAGCATCTGATTTTGTCCTGTTGGATGATAGCTTTAGTCATATTGTCAATGCGATACGTGAGGGGCGTGGTATCTACGACAATATTCAAAAATCAATCATGTTGTTACTGTCCGGGAATCTTGGAGAGGTATTGATAATTTTTCTGGCGGTTCTTTTTGGCTGGAATCTCCCCCTTACTGCTATCCTGCTCTTATGGATCAATATGGTTACTGACGGGGCGCCAGCTCTGGCGTTTAGTCTTGATCCGTATGGAAAAGATATCATGCACCGTAAACCCAAGAGCCGGGACGAGAATATTCTGCCAGGTCCTCAACTGACACTGATCCTGATCCTTGGCACCATTGGTACGGTTTTTGGGTTGTCACTTTTTTCTCTTTATGGTGGCGGGCAAACGGGCGAACAGTTGATTGTTGCGCAGACCATGGTGTTTCATTTTGTGATTCTTTATGAGATGGTTCTGGTCTTTGTTATCCGCCGTTCGTATAAGGTCCCTTTGCTGTCAAATGGGTGGATCTGGGCAGCGGTAAGTTTTTCCATTGGGCTTCAGGTGCTTCTTTCATACACATCTTTAAGCCAGGTCTTTACTATTCGTCCATTGACACTGCAACAGGTTGCTGTGTTGCTGATGGCAACATTACTTTTCTGGATGGTGACCCAACTGTATCAATATGTTTCCATGAAAAAGGAGTAAAGTGCTTCCGCTTTTCTTCTGCTCAGATGGAACGTGATGTATCGTCTGGCGAACAAAGTCGACTGCGGTCGCTTATTTTGTTGTGAAAAAGCTTGGCTGTGGTAAAAACCGACCGAGGTCGACATTTTGTAAATACTAACCCGACACAGGCTCCCATGGAAGGCATACGAGAAAAAAAGAAACGGAAGACAAAGAAGGCAATTATTGATGCTGCGATAATCCTTTTTGGTGAAACCGGCTACGAGCAAACAAGTATGGCTGCTCTTGCCAGTAAAGCAGGGATCGGGAAGTCTACAATTTACACGTATTTTGCTACAAAACGGGAGATTTTGATCGCCTTTTGTGAAGATGAGCTTGAGTATGTGTACAAAGAGATAAATGAACAGGCCAATCCGGATGCCAGTCTGGTGGACCAACTGCATACCATTTTTATGGCCGAATTTCGTTTTGTTACCAGAAACAAAGAATTTGGCCGGCTGTTCCTGCGGGAAAGTGTATTCCCCAAGGATTTGACTGTTGAACATTCCCATGAGCTTGATTCCAGATATATTGATCTTCTTTTTGCCATTTTTGACAAATGTCAGCAGCGGGGAGAGTTACGAAAAGACAGGGAGTTGTTGTTTGTAGCTGCTCAGTTTTATTCTCTGTATCTTGTTACCGTTTCCAGCTGGTATTCCGGTAGATTACAGACAGAAGATGATGTGGCGGAAGGCATGAGAATGCTTTTTGAACAGGCCATGGAAGGTCTTGGCCCAACGACGATTTCATATAAAGAGAAAACTGATTACCACTGAAACTCAGCGGCCATGTCTGTCATTCCGGACCTGATCCGGAATCGCTACGCAACAAGCTGATATTACAAGATTCCGGATCAGGTCCGGAATGACGGGGTAGTCACAATTTATCAAAGCTGAGTTT
>JAOZLM010000030.1:7233-13438 GCA_029934815.1 Desulfocapsa sp.
ATTCCGGATCAGGTCCGGAATGACGGGGTAGTCACAATTTATCAAAGCTGAGTTTCGATGGTAACCAGGAAGAGAAGATATGAAAAAGAGTAATGAGTTAACGCCACGTGCCAAAATTGTTTATACGCTTATGAAAAATTTGCCCCGGTTTATTGTCCTTATACTTATCGCTGTGATTGTTGTTCTTTTTGTGTCCATGGGCGCAGAAAAGAAACGGCTTGAAGAACAAAAATCAGCGGCCAAACCTCCTGAACAGCCTCCCATCAATGTTGTGGTGCATCCCCTTGTGCCCAGTATTATCAGCGATCGAATTAATCTTCCCGGTGTTATTGAGCCGTGGCTCCACCTGAACCTGTTATCAAAACTGAATGGCACCATTGAAGAAGTGCTGGTCAGTGAAGGTGATCACGTTAAACAGGGAGATATAATCGCCCGAATCGAGGATGCTGATTATCGTATTGCACTGGAAATGGCTGAATCTTCTTATACTCTTGCACAATCAGAGTACAAACGTGATGTATCCATGTTTGATAAGGGAATTGTGTCGTCGGCAGAACTGGAAAGCCGGAAGAGTCGTTTGCAAACCACAAAATCTGATGTGGAACAGCGAACACTGCAACTCTCACGTTGTAAAATCCTGTCGCCCATGGATGGTGTAATAACAAAGCTCTCCGCAAAAACAGGCTTGCTTTTGAATGTTGCTGATCCGGTGGCTGAAATTGTACAAATTGATAAATTGAAGGCTGTCATTGGGATTCCCGAAACCGATGTGGCTCGTGTCTCAGAGCTTGAAACAATTGATCTTACAATCAAAGCGCTGGATAATTTGCAGATAAAAGGTAAAAAACATTTTCTTTCTCCAACCCCTGATAGCAGTGCCCGTGTATACAATCTGGAACTGAAGCTGGAAAACCCAACAGGAAAAATTTTACCTGGTATGTTTGTTCGTGCCGCTATCATCAAGCAGCAGATTACTGATGCCATGGTGGTTCCGCTGTACAGTGTGATTTCAAGAAATGAGCATCATTTTGTGTATATTGCAGAAAATGGCATGGCTGTCAAAAAGGCTGTGCAGCTTGGCTACCTTGAAGGCTGGAAGGTGTATATCAAAGAAGGGCTTCATCCCGGAGATCTGGTACTAGTCGAAGGACAGCGGGGCGTAGAAGATGCACAGCGTATAAGAATTATCCGCAGTCTTGATTCGCTGGAGTCTCTGCTGCCATGATTGTATCTAATACTGCAGTCAAAAAATCCATTTCTGTATTGGTGCTGTCGCTGATGCTGATAATCATGGGTGTTTACTGTTATCTTGTTTTGCCCCGGGAGAGCGATCCCGATATTACCATCCCCAACGTATTTGTTTCCACCAGTTATAAAGGTGTATCCTCTGTGGATATGGAGACTTCGGTCACCATCGAGATTGAGAAAAAACTAAAAGGCCTTGATGGCTTAAAGAAAATCCAGTCGGTAAGTTCTGAGGGTTTATCTTCAATTAATGTGGAGTTCACCACCGGCACTGATATTGGTAAAGCATTACAGGATGTAAAAGATAAGGTGGACGAGGCCAAGGGTGATCTGCCGTCGGATCTTGAAGATGATCCTGTGGTTTTTGAAGTCAATTTTTCAGAAATGCCCATTGTTATTTTTTCTCTATCCGGAAGTTGTGGGCTGCCATGTCTCAAGCGTTTAAGTGACCAGCTGGAAGATGATATTGAAGCGATCCCGGGTGTTTTAGAGGTGGATGTGGCAGGCGGGCTTGAGCGAGAGATTCGCCTCGAAGTCTTCCCTGAAAAGCTTGCCTATTACGGACTTACCATCAATTCTCTGCAACAGATACTGGCCGAAGAAAATACTAATACTTCAGGCGGCACTATAAATCTGGGTCACGGGCGTTTTCAGTTGCGGGTTCCCGGTGAATTTGAGAGTCCTGATGAAATCTACACGCTGGTACTCCGTGTTCACGATGGAGAGCCCGTATATCTAAAAGATGTGGCCAAAGTTGTGGACAGCTTTAAGGATGCAGAAAGTCGTTCCCGCCTTAACGGGCAATCTGCTGTGATTCTGATGGTGAAAAAGCGAGCTGGTGAAAATATTATCTCCATCAGTGAAAAGGTGGATGCTGTAATTGCAGATCATAGTTCCGGCTGGCCAAGTGGCACAAAAGTTACCAAGATTCTTGATAAATCAACAGATATCAAAAATATGGTTGCTGATCTGGAAAATAATATCCTCACTGGTCTGGTGCTGGTAATTGTGGTGATTTTCTTTGCCATGGGCATTCGCAACGCTATTCTGGTAAGTCTTGCTATTCCATTTTCCATGTTGATCTCTTTTATTGTGCTCTATCTGATGGGGATCTCGCTCAATATGGTGGTGCTTTTCAGTCTGACTCTGGCCCTTGGTATGCTGGTTGATAATGCCATTGTTATTGTGGAAAATATCTACAGATATATGGAGCAGGGTGTGCCTAAAAGGCAGGCAGCCATGCGTGCCACATCAGAAGTTGCGTATCCGGTGATTGGTTCAACCATTACTACCCTTGCTGCATTCTCTCCCATGTTGTTCTGGCCGGGAATCATGGGCGAGTTTATGGGCTATTTGCCGCTCACCTTGATTGTGACGCTTAGTTCCAGCCTTTTTGTGGCGCTGGTAATAAATCCTGCCATGGCATCTCTGTTTATGAAAGACAAGCTGCCGCAGAGTGAGGCGGAAAAGAATCAGAAAAATGACGCCAATACAGAGGAACAACCCATTGCCATTCAAGGAAAAATCCTCACCACATACAGCAAAATACTGAACCTGGCCCTTGATCGTCCGCTAAGTGTGATTATGTCAGCATTTTGCATTCTGATTATTATGTTTCAGGGCTGGATGCTGGTGGTGGGTCTTGAAAAACCGGTTGAGTTTTTCCCCGATATTGCTCCCAAAGGTATGTATGTCAATCTGGAGACACCGGAAGGTGCAGATATTGATTATATCGATACTGTACTCGAACGTCTGGAACTGGCCATTGCAGGAGGTGATACTAATATGCCAGGTGGCGATAAACAGCAGCGCCTGTTATCAGCCCTTGCTCCTAAAGAACATCAAACTGAAGATGGAAGTACTGTGTATGGCCCAAGTGATCTGGGAAATATAAAAACCATTTATATGAAGGCTGTGCAATCATCCGGTGGTGGATCATCTTTTGATCCAAACAGTCCAAATTCCATCGGCATTCGTTTTATTGATCTTGAAGATCGTAACCGCAGTACCCATCTCAGTGTAGATGATATACGCAAGCGGGTAGCAGGGATAGCTGGCGGAAAAATTACCATCGCCATGGAAGAAGAAGGGCCGCCAACGGGTGCGCCCATAAATATTGAAATCTCTGGAGATAATTTCGATGTGCTTGGAGCGCTTGCGCTGCAAACACGTAATCTGCTGAGTAAGATTCCCCACGTAAAAGATATCCGGGATGATTATTCTCAAGGATCTCCCACGGTGCGGGTGCATATCGACCGCCAGAAAGCAGCTCTGTTTGGACTGACCACCAATATGATCGGTTTTTCTTTAAAGGCGGCTTATAACGGTCTGAAAGTGTCCACTTACCGTGAAGGTGACGATGATTATGATATCACCGTACAGTTAGGTGAACAGAATCGTCAGGTGACAGACGTCTTGCAGGAGTTGATGATCCCTGCTCCAAACGGAGAACTGGTTCCTCTGTCAACCCTTGCCACTGTGGAATTTAGCGGCTCAATATCAGATATTACCCGTATCAATAATCAGCGAGTGGTAACGGTGCAGGCGAATGTTGATGAAACTAATATTCCGGGACCAGTTGCCCGGGCAGAAGCTGAAAAATTCCTGGAAAATATTCATTTACCTCCCGGCTACAACGTAAAATTCACAGGAGAAAATGAGTTCCAACAGGAGTCGGAAGATTTTCTGGGAAAAGCATTTCTGGTTGCCTTGTTGCTTATTTTTCTCATTCTGGTTAGCCAGTTTAACTCCGTGAGCCAGCCCTTTATTATTATGACTTCTGTTATTTTATCCCTTGGCGGGGCGTTTTTCGGCCTGATGCTGTTTCATCAGCCATTTGGTATTATTATGACAGGAGTGGGTGTGATTTCCCTTGCCGGGGTGGTTGTAAATAACGGTATTGTGCTCATCGATTATATTAACAAACTTCAGGAACGTGGCTTCGCATTAAAAGAGGCTGTAATATCAGGAGGTGCCACCAGATTACGTCCGGTAATCCTTACTGCCATTACCACTATCCTTGGTCTGATCCCCATGGTGACCGGAATTTCCTTTGATTTTCATAGTTTTTCCATGTCCTGGGTCAGTGAATCCAGCCAGTGGTGGCAATCCATGGCTGTGGTGGTGATTTTTGGTCTGGTGGTGGCAACGTTTCTGACGCTTTTGGTTGTGCCTACCCTCTATTACTTCTTTGCAAGACTCGGTGGTCAGTATCAGCGGTTTACCGCTTTTGTCAGCCGATGCTACTGGAAACCTTACCCACTGCTTGCCGGAATCAAAAAAGAAGGAGATTCAAAATGAAAAAGGTTTTGTGTTTGCTTTTTCTGCCTGTTTTTTTAATCAGTGCGGAGTTTTCTCTGGCACTTGACCTTACACTTGATCAGGCAGTTGCAATTTCATTGAAAAACAATCTTGGTATTCAGCTGCAAAAGGAACAGGTGATAGCAAGCAGTGAACAGATTGAAAGTGCTCTGGGTGAGTTTGATACGGTTTTCAGTGCTGATGTGGCAATGGGTGCTACAAAAAACAGTGCAGTGCTTTCCGGCAAAGAGTCAGACACTGATCTTACAAAAATTAGTGGTGAGTTTGCCAAAAAGTTCAGTACCGGAACGGAACTTTCTGTGCAGGCGGGAAATCGCCGGGAAGCAAATGATCCTGATACTTATCTGATTGATCCCGCATACTCCACAAATCTTGGTGTCACTGTAAATCAACCGTTACTCCACGGCAGAGGAATAGAAGTACAGACTGCCTTTGTTGAAGCAGCCAGAAAGCAGTTTCAGGCAGAAGAGTATCTTGTTGAAAGTCAGGCCGCAGATCTTGCCGCAGCAGTAAAAAACGCTTACTGGGAACTTGTCTATAGCTGGCAGGATATCGAAGTACAGAAACTCTCTCTTAGTCTTGCAGCAAAGCTTGTGGAAGAAACACGTTTACAGATTGAAGCCGGAAGGCTTGCTAAAATTGAGATTTTTCAGCCAGAATCAGAGGTCGCAAGACGTGAACAGCAGCTGATTACCGGTGAGCGTGCCATTGGGGTGGCTGAAGATACGCTCAAAATTTTGCTGAACTCACAAAACTGGTCGCAAAATATTACAGCAATGGATACACCGAATGTGGGAATTGTATCGATTGATTTAGATAATGTTATGGAAAGCGCTCTGGCCAATCGCCAGGATCTGCTGGCTGCAAAGAGCCAGACCAGCGGCGCAGAAATACTTGCTGTCCGAAAAAAGAATCATACGCTACCAAGCCTTGGGCTTTACGGTACGGCGGGGATTGGTGCCAGTGGCGATGAATTTGGCAATTCCTACTCCAATATAAATGACGATAATGACCAGCAGTGGCAGCTAGGGATTAACTTTTCAATGCCCCTTGAAAACCGTTACGCAGAGGGTGAATACCGGCGAGCGTTAAGTACTGTCAGACAAACAAAACTCCAGACAGAAATATTGCGTCAGGAAATCCGCAGAAAGGTTCGCAGCACTGTCCGTGATGTGGAGCTTGCCACAAAAGCAATAGAGGCCACTCGTAAAACAACCCTTGCCACTGCCAAACGACTGGAAGCGGAACAGGCCAAGTTTGATGCAGGTAAATCCACAACTTTTGATGTTCTGGCGGCTCAGGAATCGTATGCCAGAACATTAAGTGATGAGTATCGAGCCAAAGTTGTGTACGTGCAGTCTCTGGCTGAGATCGATCGGGTGCAGGGAGTTATTCGCCGGAATGTGCGTAATTAGCTGTAGTTGTTTACACTCAATCTGATATTCAGTAGACATCGTAAATCTTGATCGTGTATCTTTGTTCCAATTCAATAGTGGAAATATGTTGACTTTGGTTGGCGTGGAATTTGATACCAACGTGTTGAGTTTTTTATAAAGTCTGCAACCCCTGTGGAGTTCCTTTCCCGATACTGGCCAGTGCCGTGTTCACCACCTGGCGAACATCCGCAAGACATCAGCGG
>JAOZLM010000234.1 GCA_029934815.1 Desulfocapsa sp.
CGCCTCAGATAAAGCGAGGCATATTATCCAGCAACACGGAGGAGTAATCCGTACGACCAATGGGTAGCAGTGATAACTGGCAACAAGTTATGGATACTGCAAAACGAGCAAGCCTGACGAGTAGCGAAGCACAAGGATTTACCACTCGGCTCGCCAATTCCATGCGTGAGAATTGGCGGCGATCAATTAGCGATCAATCCAGTTTCGTTCATTCCATGAGTGAGGAGACAAGAACCCAACTGGCATCATCCATAGGAGCAGGAAATATTCCAGTACTCAGTAGAGTTGGAGCCAAAGCACAACTCGCCGTTGTAGGTACGAATGGCGAACAGGTGAACTTCAATGTTTCTGAGGATGTTGCGAGAAGTTTTGAAAATACAGCATCAAATGTAAGATCAGATTCTCTTCAACAAACTTTACAGGATTCTCAAAGTCTTGATTATATGACGCGACTGGCAAAACAGGCCGGAGCTTCTGAAGCCTACTCATACTTAAACGACGCACGAAATATGAGCAGTTCTAATGAGTCCTATGGCGCAGATCTCACCACTGCACTTCTTAGAAACTACGCAAATGAACGATACGGAAATGAATCGCCCGAGAACATCCGTCAGACAATCAACGATTTCAATCATTTTCTTACCCAACAAGGCAGCCAAGGCGTCGATAATATGCAGAACATTGTTAAAGGGTTTGTCAGTGGCAATGGTTATGGCTGGGGAGTACTAATGGTGAGGTAAATAATACCATTGCTTCAACTCATGATCATGTTCAGGAATCCGGCTTCAAACACAGTGCCGGAATGTCATCCAGTGTTGCAGGTGCCAGAACTTTTAATATCCGAGAAGAAAATTTCTCGAAACCAACATCAGATATTTCCTTGGACAATCCAAATAATAAAACTGTCACAGATCCTGCTGACAATATCCGTAGTCGAAATCATTTAGAAGAATCAGGGAGTGGTGGCATTAAGACGACTGCTGGTGGAATCGCAAAAGATATGGCGGGATTAAACAAATTTGATCCCCCAAGTCCTACCAATGATCTGTACCGCAATCAATCTTTCTATCATCAAGGAAATTTAACCGAACCACAAAACCAAGACGGAGGAATCACACTGCCTTCAGGTAGAGTAATTTATGGAACCTCAGGCCCTTCTGCGACAAGTAAGAATGATGCAGATTTTTTTAAAGGAAGTGTTTTTGAGAAAAAGTAATAACGTACTTTAATGGATTCTTGGTTATTTATCATTATTGTTTCGTTGGAATGGGCCAATATCTTCTGAATTAAGGCCCAGCGCTCCACTCAATCCATCAGTGCCTTCAAAGTCAGGGTCATCACAGGCAGAGTATTTTGCATCCCCTTCGTCTAAATCTTTCTTGAAAAATATCTCAATAAATACCAAAAGAACAATACCCACGAGAATACTGATGGTTCCAAGAGCCATAATATCCTCCAATTTTTTTCAGTTTGTAAACCCGTTATCACATACTTTCTTTTTCGACAGCATAGACGTGTGTTCAGAAAGTTAATTATTGATAACCTTCCATAGATTGCCGAAGTGTAGCTTCAATATCATCGGCAAAGTAATCTGGCTCAACTACTCTGACATCGGCCCCCCAGGACAGAACCCACCGCTTCAGCTCCAATAGATGATTTACAGTCATGGACAAATCCACGTCTCCATTTTTACAGGTAGATACTTTCTGGCTGGGATGCCACGTACGCTCAGTTACATAATCGGCCACCCTTTTGGCAAACTTGAGCTTCACGTCAACCTCACCATCACTCCAGTGAATACCAAAATGGCTGCCAGAAAGTTTCTGAAAATCAAAATCACCGGGAATTAAAATCATTTCACCCGTAATTTTTGCTTCCATTATTCTCGACAAACTAAATGTGCGTACATCATCCCGCAGGTGGCAATATCCAACAACATACCAGTCACCTTCATATCGTACTCCATGATACGGATCAAGAACTCTGGAAACAACTTCCTTTCCCGGCGTTTTGTATTTTATTTTCACCTGTTTCGAAGAACGTAAACAACTGGTTATTGTATCCCATATTTCTGGGGCAATAGATGTACTGTAAGGAGGAAACACAGTGAACTTTGCTTGATCAGTCATCGGATCTGTCGTGGTCTTATCAGGGAGCGAATCTCCAATCTTTTCAAAAACAGAACAGAGGCTGTCATAAATTGGAGTTCCTTCATACTGAACAAGCAATTTCTCAGCAAGATAGACGCCAAAAAGATCACTCTCCTTAATGTTTATGGCGGGTAGTTGAAACTGTTCTTCCGTGTAAATATATCCACGGTGTTTTGCGATATATTCAATGGGCGCGTCGAGCTGATAACGCATATACTCAATGTCGCGCTGAATTGTTTTCCGGCTTACCTCATACTCTTCAGCAAGAGATGTACAGTTTGGATATCTGCCTGCCTTGACCTTCCCATCAATAAATAATAGTCGAGAATGCTGTGGTTTGTACTTTGCCATATGAAAAGTCTAAATAGTTTTTAGTAGGTCTCTACTTGTCCCATCATTTATTGTATCATGAAAGTGTATAATCCGCTTGAATACATTTTTTTTGGCATTCAAAAAAGGTGTTAAGTCGAAAATGAGGATGTTGTAAATTCCCCACTTGTGATGAGAGGAGTCTTGTATGGAAGACGATTTTGAAGAAATGAGAAATCTCATGGATGATGACCTGGCTCTTGACTACATCTTATATGAAGACATGGCGCAAGATCAAAATAAGGGAAAAGAAGGCAAAGGATGTTTGGCGAATGTTGTAATATTATTATTACCATGGGTCGCCAGTTATTGTTTGTTAGTACAATTTTGAATTATTGGACAATAGATTTGGAAGATTTTGTTAAAGAAAAGTGTTGTCCTGCTTGTGTTTTAGTGTGCTGAGCGTTACAACGTAACTTGTTGTTTATTCTCGGACAGCTTCTTGCAAACGAGCTCTTCCAAAGTGAGTAAAAATTATTCTAAAGAACCAAACTTGAAAGGGTTGAATTTCTAATGGCTAAGGTAAAAACAAAATTTTCAGGTCACCAAATGTTTTCTTTTAGATATGGATGGTTGGAAAAATGATTTCGATTCATCAAAGAAGAAAAAAAGAAAAAGAGTATTAAGCCAATGAAACAAGAAAGTTCAATTATTCTGTTTGATCAAAAAGAAGTCCGTCGTTATTGGGATGAAGAAGAAGAAGAATGGTACTTTTCCATTATTGATATTGTGAACATACTAACTGACAGTACCAATCCCAGAAGATATTGGTCTGACATGAAATCAAAGTTAAAACAGGAGGGGAGCGAGGTGTACGAAAATATCGTACAACTGAAATTACCTGCCTCAGATGGCAAAAAATATAACACAGACTGTTTCAACACTGAAGATTTACTTCGTACTATTCAATCTATACCATCTCCCAAAGCTGAACCTTTCAAGGTGTGGTTAGCAAAAGTTGGTTATGAACGTATAGAAGAAACAGAAGATCCCGAGTTGGCGTTTGACCGGGCGATGCAAATTTATCTAAAAAAAGGTTACTCCAGGGAATGGGTCAATCAACGATTGAAAAGCATTGAAGTTCGAAAAGAACTTACAGATGAATGGGAGGAACGAGGTGTAAAAAAAGGTCTGGAATATGCCATCTTGACTAATGAAATAACTGAAGCATGGGCGAATAAAAACGTAAAAGAATACAAAAAGTTCAAGAGGTTAAAGAAGCAGAACCTTAGAGATAATATGACCAACCTCGAATTAGTTTTGAATATGCTTGCCGAAGCTTCAACTACTGAAATATCCAAGAAGAAAAAGCCAAACAATTTTGTTGAAAATAAAATTGTTGCAAGGGAAGGCGGGCATGTTGCAGGAACAGCAAGAAAGGAAATTGAATCTAAGACGGGTGAAAGTATTGTCAGTCCAGACAATGCAGGAGATTTACGCATAGAAGATAAAGCCAAGAAATTGACATCCCATGATTAGCAAATTAATAGAACTACTAAAAAAGACAAATGAATATGACTCCACAAGGTTCAAAGATAGAGCAAAGCGATATTTTCGCCCTTTATGGGGAAGAATAGCACAGCATTAGCGATATATCTCCGGGGTAAAGTCCCTGGTCTTGACTATGTATCATGGATACCGCTATGAACTACCTGAAACCTATTAGTTTCTGAAACAGATGCAGGCTGTTTTGGGTAAGGGAATTGAGGATTATTAATTGAATAAGCAAGCAATCATTGAACAGTTTCTAAATATTCGATCGTGGATCGGTGATGGCGGTAGGGCTCCACACAAGCCTTTACTGCTACTGTATGCTTTGGGA
>JAOZLM010000235.1 GCA_029934815.1 Desulfocapsa sp.
ACCATGCTTGAACTTCGTTTTATAAGAGAAAATATCGATCTTGTTCGTGAGAAAACTGCCCATCGTGGCCTGGCCACCGATAAAGTCGATGAATTCGCCACAGTTGATGCCAAACGACTTGAATTGCTTCAGGAAGTCGAAAGCCTGAAGAATCAGCGTAACACTGCCTCAAAAGAGATCGCAAAACTAAAGCAGGGAAGTGACGAAGATAAACAGAAAGCAGATACCCTGATCCCTGAAATGCGCAAGACTTCCGATCACATCAAAGAGCTCGACAAAGTACTTGGAGAAATTCAGGAACAGTTAAAAGATCTGGTTTTGTCCATTCCTAATATCTGCAGTGATGATGTTCCGAAAGGTACAGATGACGAAGATAACGTTGAATTTAAAACATGGGGTGAAAAACCTGCGTTTTCCTTTACTCCCAAAACACACTGGGAGATAGGCGAAGATCAGGATATTATTGATTTTGAAAGAGCCGCCAAACTCTCCGGCGCCCGCTTTTCTATCCTGAAAGGTTTTGCCTCAAAAATGGAACGTGCTCTCACCAACTTTATGCTTGATCTGCACACTGAAAAACATGGTTATGAAGAGGTGCTACCGCCATTTTTGGTTAATTCTGCGTCCATGACCGCAACAGGCCAGTTGCCTAAATTTGCTGAAGATCTTTTTGCCATTAAAGACTGGGATCTGTACCTTATCCCCACAGCTGAAGTGCCTGTTACTAATATTTTTAGAGATGAGACCCTGGACGAAGACCAGCTTCCGGTAAAATATACCGCCTATACCCCTTGTTTTCGTTCAGAAGCAGGATCTTATGGCCGTGACACAAAGGGACTTATCAGACAACACCAGTTTGACAAAGTAGAACTCGTAAAATTTACCACACCTGAGACATCAGCTCAGGAGCTGGAGGATTTACTGGCAGATGCGGAAGAAGTATTGCAACTCTTAGGACTTCATTACCGTGTGGTGAACCTGTGTAGCGGTGATTTAGGTTTTTCCTCCACCCAAACCTATGATATTGAAGTGTGGCTGCCTGGACAGGAAACATATCGTGAAATTTCATCCTGCTCAAATTTCCTCGATTTTCAGGCAAGACGGGGTGGCATTCGCTATCGGCCAAACGGACAGAAGAAAAGTAAACTTGTGCACACTCTAAACGGATCAGGCCTTGCGGTTGGTAGAACACTGCTTGCTGTTCTTGAAAATTATCAGCAGGAAGATGGAACTATTGCTATTCCAGAAGTGCTGAAACCCTATTTTGAGAAACGTTTCTAGCCCACAATCACTCTTGGTGGATTCGTAAAAATGCTCCACCTTCTTCGTTGCTGTAAAATTTAAACAATTACGACGTACCTTAGTACGCCGAAATCATTTAAATTTTACGCACCTTAAATATGAAGTTTTTTACAAATCGAGATTATAGCGTTTAATTTTCTTGGAAAGCCCCTGTCTTGTAATATCAAGAAGTTTGGCTGCCTGTGTTTTATTACCATTGGCACTCTGCATGGATTTACGAATTAAACGTTTCTCAAGGGACATTACCTGCGTCGGCAGACTGTAACTGTTTACACTCTCTTCTGCATCTTCAACATAGTGGTCTGTGGCATAAGCACGCAACTCACGGGAACAGGTTTCCACCTGCATCAACAGATCATTTCGGGTAAGAGCCACCAACCGCTCAACCTCCTTCAGCAATTGCCGAACATTTCCAGGCCAAGGGTATTCCTCCAGAAGAAGCATCAGACCGGGACTAAAGCCAGCCACTTTTTTATTAAACTTTACGTTAATCTCTTCCAGAAATGAAAGTGCCATGGGCAGGATATCTTCCACACGTTCACGCAATGGCGGAATCTCAATCTCAACGGAAAATAACCTGAAGAAGAGATCTTCACGAAAATTCCCCTTTCGCACTTCCTCAGCCAAATTTCGGTTGGTTGCTGAAATAAGACGTACATCGTAGGGGATTAGTTCACTGCTTCCTAATCTGCAGCCCTCCTGCTCCTGCACAGCACGCAAAAATTTTGGCTGCACGACAAGGGGCATTTCTCCTATTTCATCTAAGAAAAGAATCCCGCCTTTTGCCTCCTCAAAACGACCGCAACGAGCCTTATCGGCTCCTGTAAAAGCTCCTTTTTCATGACCAAAAAATTCACTTTCAACCAGAGATTCCGGCAGGCAGGCACAGTTAACCGGTACAAAAGGGATATCTCCGCCCCCTGCACCTTCATAGATCATCTTGGCTACAAGTTCCTTACCCGTTCCGTTTTCTCCCTGAATTAAAACGTTTACCGGCGTATCCTGCAAAACTGCGACAAGATCAAGCACCTCTCGCATCGCCGGACTTTCAGCAATAAACCGACCTTCCCGAACAGCAGCAAGCTCAAGCTGGGAGAGCTCTTTATCAAAATCATCAGTGATCGTTGCAATCTGTTCCTTTAACAGAATTGACTCGATGGATATGGAGAGATATTTTGCAATATCTTCAAGCTCTTCACAATTTGCTTTGGTAAACTTTGTGTCGCCCAGACTGTTTAGAACCTGTACCACACCGAGAATGTGCTGATCGGTGACACTGTTAACTGGAACACAAAGAGCATTACGACTGACAAAACCGGTTTGTTCGTCTGCAAGTATATGAAATCCGTGTTTTTCATGCAAATCATTCTCAATGACAGATTTGCCATCTTTCATCACACGCCCAACCATACTGCCTTCCAGTGGCGCTTCAATCATATCCTTTTCAAGGCCGGTTCCATACATAGAAACCAGAGAGTCACTCTCTGCGACTTTAAGAAAAATCGTACAACGCTCCACCTGCATCAATTTAGGGAGCAGCTTTATATAGAATGTTACCAGAGAGTTATACTCTTCAACCGTCCAGCGACGACTGACATGAGTCAGCCGTCTGCGTAAGGTTTTAACATGGTTTTGCAGTTTCATTTTTTGGTTCCTGCGAACAAGACATTAAACGTAAAGTTGCTTTACTACAGGTAACCTATGTTACACCAAAAAACTGTCAGTTAAAGAACAAAATCACGAAAACGCCTTTCCATAAAGCAAAAACAGACTGGAAACTAAATTGACACCCCTAACACGCTCAAAGGGTGGATACAAAAACGCCAAACGCCTGTCGTCGGTATCACACTGAAATAACGAGCATTAAAAACGAACCCACTTTTTCGGATCATTTATTGCATAGAACCCATACGAGGACCTTACCCTTTCCAACTATGCACAAAAAAAGGATTCGACGATGCAACAGCAACAAGAAAGCAGACCGAAAAAAAACAGCCCACAGCTCTTCCACCACCTGTCCCCCCCCAACTCAGACAAGCAACCACCGTCTCTGATCGAGCAGCAGCTGCAAAGCGCACGCTTGCTTACTTTTCAGGAAGAAGTGCAACATGCAAAAATCATTCGTGATAATTTTTCGGCGATTGCAAAAAGCGTTCAAACCATTAAGTCAGAATCTTCCGCGATTATCAGCCTGCAAAAAACGATTTCCGCCTGGGAAAAGAAAGACAATCCTTTAAAACCGGGCAAACGTCGTCTCGCCCATATGCTAAAAACATTACACTCTGTATGCAGCATAGATCCACAGGAAGACAATACCAGACAGCTTTGTGAAGAATTCAGCATATTAGCTGCAGAAATCGAATTATCCAAAGACGTTTTAATCACAGCAAATCTTCGTCTTGTTTGCTCCATTGCCAAACGATACACGGACAGAGGACTCTGTCTGTCAGACCTCGTGCAGGAAGGCTGCATCGGCCTCATGCGGGCAGTATTCCGCTTTGACCACAACACTGGAAGACGTTTTTCAACTTACGCATCCTGGTGGATCAGGCAAGCCATCACCCGCGCCATCCCCGAAAAGACACGCACCATAAAACTTCCTGCCCACTTCCTTGTCTCCCGCAATCATTTCAACAAAACCTTCAGCGGGTTAAGCAGACAACTGGGTCGTAAGCCAACCATGACAGAACTGGCAAAAGACACCTACATGCCTTACGACAAAATGCTCTCCATCATCGAAACCAGCATGGAACCCATGTCTCTTGATGAACCCATTGGAGAAAACAACCAAAACCTGATGCAAATCATTGAAGACAGGAAGGTAATCCGCCCTGACGATGTAGCAATAACCAGCGATCTCCACAAACAGATAGAAGGTATCCTGGATAGCCTGAGCTCCAGAGAAGCGCAGGTATTGCGTATGCGATTTGGTATTGGTGGCATAAATGAATGCACTCTTGAAGAGGTGGGACAACGCTTCAAGGTTTCCAGGGAACGGATTCGCCAGATTGAACAGGAAGCGTTGCAACGCTTACG
>JAOZLM010000236.1 GCA_029934815.1 Desulfocapsa sp.
ACCTGGCTTGGACTTCACATAGAGCCGCTGGTATTTGGTGCGTTAATGTTCTTTTTGATCTGCTTTGCCATGTCAAAATATAGTCGCCACCTGGAAGAAAAACTTTCGACTGAGCATAAAAATTGATCAGATAATTTTACAGAGTTGAAAACATGACAGAAAAAAAGACGGAAAAAAACACTGACCAACTGGCATCTGCCGCTTCAGCCAGAGTTATCATTGATTTCAACAAGGTCAATAAATGGTACGGCGATTTTCATGTATTAAAGGACATTAATCTTAAGATCCGCGAGGGTGAGAGGATCGTGGTCTGCGGCCCTTCTGGCTCAGGAAAATCAACTCTCATCCGCTGTATCAACAATCTTGAAGAGCATCAGAAGGGATCCATTATAGTCGATGGCATAACGCTAAACAAAAATTTGAAGAACATTGACCATATTCGCACCGAAGTTGGTATGGTGTTTCAAAACTTCAATCTGTTTCCCCACCTGACCATTCTTGACAATCTCACTCTGGGTCCGATCTGGACTCGAAAAATGCCTAAAGCCGAGGCGCAAGCCAACGCCATGAAATATCTTGAACGGGTAAAAATTCCAGAACAGGCTGACAAATTCCCCGGCCAGCTTTCAGGCGGCCAGCAGCAGCGTGTAGCCATCGCCCGCTCTTTATGCATGAACCCCAAAATTATGTTGTTTGACGAACCAACTTCAGCGCTTGACCCGGAGATGATCAAGGAAGTTCTTGACGTCATGATTGGGCTTGCTGACACAGGGATGACCATGATCGTGGTGACCCACGAGATGGCCTTTGCCAAGACCGTTGCCGATCGTGTAATCTTTATGGATGAAGGTGATATCGTAGAGGAAAATGAACCTAACGAATTTTTCAACAACCCACAGCATGAACGAACGAAACTGTTCCTCAGTCAGATACTCTGATAATTTAGCATCGTCATAATGACGACTTAACTGACTGCCAAACATGTGATAACAGGTTTGCCATAATAAAAACTATTAAAACTTTATGGGCTTTTGCAATACAAAAGCCTAAACTTAAAACTCATAGCGGAAACAAGGAAAATCAGAGTGAATATTTTACATATATCTGACATGCATTTTGGAACACGTCACTGGGAAGGCAATAACCGGATATTGCTGGAAAAGCTGAACTCATATCCCGCTGATCTCATTCTGAATACGGGTGACAACACGTCTGACAGCCTGGAAAGTGAATACAAGGATGCAAAGCAATTTTTAAAGGGTCTAAACTGTAAACATATTGTCTCCATTGCAGGTAATCATGATAAAAGAAATATGCATTCACATGAATACTTCAAGAAATATATCGGTCAGGATAAGCAGCGCATTTTACCTTTAAACCCCAAAGAAACGATTAAGAAGCACCTGTATTTACAGAATGATATCACAAAACTAGACGATCATTTCACCGACCTTAATTACATACAATTATTAAACATTGGAAATATAGCTGTATTGATTATCTGTTTAGATTCCACTGTTCTTTATGAAGATGAAGGCTACGTTGACAGGGAAATTTTAAAGGGATTTTCTCAAAAGATCAAAAAGCTTAAATATGATAAATCTTTATTGTTGATTCATCATTCGATTTTGACCATGGATAAAGAACCGCTTCGTAGTTCTTTTCACGTAACTGATTTTGTGAGAGAACATCAAATAAAAGATATTTTCTGTGGGCACACTCACCGACTTGATTTACAAAAAAGCAGTGATCTCTACTTAAAAAACTCTTTTACCCAATATATGGTTGGAACACTCTCTTCAAGTAACCGGATGGGTAATGATAATCAATTTTTGTATTTGGAAAATTGGGGAAGTTCAGATCTGCAGATTCATTTAATAAGAATTCACGTCAAAGGTGATGCTTTGAGTTTTACAGGAGAATTGATTTAGGCATCCTTTAGCCGCTCTTCCCGTTAATCGCAGGAAAAGAAAAATGGAGATACTATGTCACAAAAATTCCTTGATCACCTGAATACTCAATTAATCGGCCTGCATGCTGATGGCCTGTATAAATCTGAACGGGTTATCATTTCCAAACAGGCCGGTGAAATTGAACTTGCAAATGGTGAAAAAGTTCTCAACTTTTGCGCCAACAATTACCTCGGTCTGGCCAACAATGCTGAGTTGATTGAAACCGGTAAGCGGGCTCTTGATCGCTATGGCTACGGTATGGCCTCGGTACGTTTTATCTGCGGCACCCAGGAAGAACATAAACAACTGGAAGAGAAACTCGCAAGCTTCCTCAAGATGGAAGATACTATTCTTTATTCTTCCTGTTTTGATGCCAACACAGGCCTGTTTGAAACCCTGCTAGGCCCCGAAGATGCCATTATTTCCGATGCACTCAATCACGCTTCGATTATCGATGGTATCCGGCTCTGTAAGGCTAAGCGCTATCGCTATGCAAACAACGATATGTCTGCGCTGGAAACCGAATTAAAAAAGGCCAGTGATGCACGTTTTAAACTGATTGCCACAGATGGTGTTTTTTCCATGGATGGTATTATTGCGAATTTGTCCGGCATCTGTGATCTGGCTGAGAAATATGATGCGATGGTTATGGTTGATGACAGTCATTCGGTAGGTTTTGTCGGTGACCATGGCCGCGGCTCCCTGGAATACTGCAATGTGGAAGGCCGGGTGGATATCCTCACCGGTACACTGGGCAAAGCCCTAGGCGGAGCATCAGGCGGCTATACTTGTGCCAGCAAAGAAATTGTGGACTGGTTGCGGCAGCGTTCCCGGCCCTATCTGTTTTCCAACACCCTGGCCCCTGTGATCACTGCCACCTCACTAAAGGTGCTTGATCTTATAGACAATGGAGACGCTCTTAGAAAGACACTGATATCCAACTCCAGACATTTTCGCCTAAAAATGGAAAAGTTGGGTTTTACCCTGGGAGGCGGCAGCCATCCGATTATCCCTGTTATGCTGGGTGATGCGAAACTTGCTCAGGAGATGGCAACACGATTATTGGGAAAAGGGGTCTATGTGACAGGCTTTTCTTTTCCAGTCGTCCCACAGGGTCAGGCACGTATAAGAACCCAGATGTCGGCGGTTCACAGCAAAGAAGATATTGACCATGCGGTTGATGCTTTTGCTAAAGTCGGTCGAGAGTTAGGTGTCATTCCAAAGGAAATCTCATGAACAGTATGATGAAAGCACTGGTTAAGGCAAAGGCGGAACCGGGTCTGTGGATGGAACAGGTTCCAGTACCAGTTCCAGATAGCAATGATGTATTAATCAAGATCACAAAAACTGCTATCTGCGGCACCGATGTTCACATCTGGAATTGGGACAAATGGGCCGCAGCAACAATTCCGGTACCAATGGTTGTCGGCCATGAATTTTGCGGTGAAATTGTTGAAACCGGTTCAGCCGTAGTCCGTTACAGTATCGGCATGCGGGTTTCCGGTGAAGGTCATATTGCCTGTGGTACTTGTCGCAATTGTCGAGCCGGAAGGGCTCATTTGTGCCGTAACACACAAGGTGTCGGAGTAAACCGTCCTGGTTCGTTTGCAGAATATGTCTGTATTCCACAATCAAATGTCGTGCCTATCCCAGACGATATTCCCGATGAAATTGCAGCGATTTTTGATCCCTTTGGTAATGCCGTACACACCGCATTGAGCTTTGATCTGGTTGGTGAAGATATTCTTATCACCGGTGCGGGCCCCATCGGTATCATGGCTGCAATGGTTGCCCGGCGTTGTGGTGCCCGTAAAGTTGTAATCACTGACATCAATCCGCAGCGTTTACAGCTCGCCCGCAAAATGGGAATTGAATACGTGGTCAATGCAAAGAAAGAAAAACTCAGCGACGTCATGAAGAATATCGGGATGACCGAAGGATTTGATGTGGGGCTGGAAATGTCTGGTGCAGCGACTGCCTTTCGCGACATGATAGACAAAATGAACAATGGTGGCAAAATTGCAATTCTTGGTATTGCCCCAACCAGCTTTGAAATTGACTGGAACAAAGTAATTTTCAAGATGCTCAATCTCAAGGGTATCTACGGCCGTGAGATGTTTGAAACCTGGTACAAAATGATAACCTTTGTGGAAAGCGGCCTCGACCTCTCACCACTTATTACACACCGAATTCCGATTGATGATTTTGAAGCTGGATTTGCGGCCATGCAATCCGGCAGTACCGGTAAGGTTGTGATGGATTGGACCTGACAGCATTAACACAAGCCCTCTTGTATAATCAATTTGTTTGGAAAACGACCTCCAATAGCGTCAAGGAAAGAGTAGGCTGTCCAGTTACAATCCTGGTAAAATAATGAAAGGCAGA
>JAOZLM010000237.1 GCA_029934815.1 Desulfocapsa sp.
GTTCTCAATCCTACCATTGATGAGCTTAAAGAATCCCGTATGGATGTAATTGTTGCCTGTACCCGTAATGCCGTAACCATGGTTGAAGGTCAGGTGGATGCAATGAGTGAAGAAGAAGTCTTAAATGCGATCTTCTTTGTCCATGAGCAGGTACAGCCCCTTATCGATATGCAGCTTGACCTTATGGGTGAAGTTGGTAAAGAAAAACGTGTTGTCGTTCCAATAGAAGTAAATGAAGAGTTAAAGGCTCAGGTAGAGAAAATTGCTGCCAAAGGAATGGAGAAGGTAATTGCCACCGCTGATAAGATGGAACGCGGTAGTGAGTACGATTCCCTTAAAAAATCAGTTCTTGCTGAAATGGATCCTGATGGTGAAAACGGAAAAGAGATCGGAAATCTTCTTTCCGGCTACAAGAAGACCACCATGCGTGCGAAGATCGTAGATGACTCCGTTCGTCTCGATGGCCGTTCTTTTGATGAGATTCGTCCAATCAGCTCGGAAGTGACTTATCTTCCAAGAACTCACGGCTCAGCACTCTTTACCCGTGGCGAGACCCAGACAATTGCTACTGCAACCCTTGGCTCTGAACGTGATGCACAGCGTGTAGAGACCCTTCAGGGTGATGAGCAGCGACGTTTTCTTGTTCATTATAACTTTCCTCCATTCTGTGTTGGTGAAGCTCGTTTCCTTCGTGGCCCATCCCGTCGTGATATCGGTCATGGAACTCTGGCAATGCGCGGACTTTCCGCAGTTATGCCATCCCCGGAAGACTTCCCATACACCGTACGTGTGGTTTCTGATATTATGGAATCCAACGGATCTTCTTCCATGGCAACCGTCTGTGGCGGAAGTATGGCAATGATGGATGCAGGTGTTCCTTTGAAAACTCCTGTTTCAGGAATTGCAATGGGACTCATCAAAGAAGGCGATAAGGTAGTTATCCTGTCTGATATCCTTGGTGATGAAGATCATCTTGGCGACATGGATTTTAAAATTGTCGGAACAGAAGATGGAATTACAGCTCTTCAAATGGATATCAAGATCGACGGCGTTGATCGTGAAATCATGGGAAGCGCTCTTGCTCAGGCGAAAGATGGCCGTATGCATATCCTTGGTGAAATGGCCAAAGGAATTACCGCATCACGTACTGAAGTTGCAGAGCATGCTCCTAAATATTTCAGTCACAAGATCAGCACTGATAAGATTCGTGATATTATCGGACCTGGCGGAAAAATCATCAAAGAGATGTCAGCAGAATATGATGCTACCATCGAAGTTGATGACTCCGGCCTTGTGAAGATGTTTACCAAAGACGGAAGCAAAGCAGACGCTCTTTTACTGAAAATTAAAGAGATGACCGCCGAAGCTGAAGTTGGAAAGACCTACAAAGGAATCGTCAAAACCATTAAAGATTTCGGCGCATTTGTTGAAATCCTGCCCGGTACTGACGGACTTGTTCATATTTCTGAGCTTGCCAACGAGCGTGTCGCAAAAGTGACCGATATCGTGAAAGAAGGCGAAGAGATTGAAGTGAAGGTTCTTGAAGTTGACGGCCGTGGCCGTATTCGTTTGAGTCGAAAAGCTTTGTTATAAGATTTTTGCAATAACGAAAGAGAGAAGGGCTGTTCCACATTGTGGAGCGGCCCTTTTTTTGTTGGTGGTATCTCTTATTAAATCATTTGAGAAAAACTGATTACACAATGGAGGAAACAATGGCAGGCGAGACGCAACACTAGGTCAGATCTGGCCGATAAGTGAAATTCTTTGCCTGATCTTTTGTAAGCTTCATTCTGGAATTAATTCCCCATCCGGAACCTTCCAGGATAGTGCTTAAATCCCTTCTTGTTAGCTTGTAATAGGCTGCAATACCTGCTGGTATTGCTATCAGGCAGGCAAAGATCAACAGAGCAAAGATCACCGTTTTGATTTGTAAACCTGCAAGGGTTTTAGTGATAAAGGCAAAGGAAGAACCAAGAGCCGCCACAGCAAATCCTCCTCCGGCGAGCAGACCGGCAGAAGCACTATCCTTTTTCTTCTTATCCTTTGATTTGTCATCGTTATTAAAAAGTTGTTCTTCTGCTTTGGAAGAAAATTCTTCCAGACGTGAAAAGAAAGCACGGCTGATCCGCACAAAAGGTTCAACCATGGCTTCCGATATGCTGATGGGGTTTTCGACAATATCAATAACCTTGGCGTGAAGTTCATTACCATTAATATCGTTGAATATTCCCCATTTATTCAGGTGGATATTTCCTCGACTACCGGAGGTAACCGGTACAGCAATCTCATATGTTTTATCATCGTCTGATCCATGGAGTTCACAGTAAATGACGAAAATATTACTGCTCTTGCTGGTTGCAATATGATGTTTTCTGTCATTAACTTTTATAGCGAGAGTGAAATGCCTGCCATCCATGACGAGTGTACCTTCTTCAAACAGTGCCCGTTCCAGAGGATTATAGAGGTTTGGAAAACTGACAAAGCTGTTTACAAGGGGTAACATATATGCCTGATAAAGTAGCAGTCGTTCAAGTTCTTTGAGGTTATCAAGAACAAAGGCTGTTCTGTGGCTCTCCTCAATAAGCTCTTCAAGGATTTGATAATAGGATGGGTTGCTCAGGTATTTCTGCACGGTTTCAGCTTCAATGATATCGACACGTACCTCAGGCATTTTGTCATTCCATTGAACGAAAGGGTGAAAAAATTGCTGTAATTTGTGAAATGATTCCTTGGTGAGATGTTCTGTTTTGTCGCCAAGCAAAGGTTTAATGACTTGCTCTGTAAGCTCTTTTATTTTTTTTCCAAAATAAGGGTTCATTTCACCGGTTAAATCCAGTGTACCTTCACTGTTAAGAAAGCTGAGCGGTGCATTTTTCAGGTATGCTTCTGCTTCCTCAATATTGAATAGGTTAAGGGCCAGATTTGCCTCTGGCGTCTCAAGGGCACGACTAAGAAGTTCAGGATTAAGTCGTTTGATATCGCAAAGAAGGAAATACTGGATCAGTTTTTTCACAAGGGAATGGAACAATGCATATCCTTCGGCAGTGTTCTTGCCAAGAGGCAGGGTCTCTGTGGCAGCATCACCATTCACTTCACCAGCTTCAAGCTGCCAGTCAATATAGTGTCTGCATTCCTCCATAAAGTTGTCTAAACTCTCTTTATCAATCCCTTTATGACCATTGGGGTGTTGGTTTCCTCCAACAGTACGAAGAATATCTTCGATATACTTACGTGTTTCATCGGTTTTTGCTGCCTCCATCAGGACAATACCAGCCTGATCAAGCCCACCTTCAAGGACTTCTTTTTTCACTGTTCTGATTTGATTAAGTTTTATTGACTCTGGTGCGACGTTGAGCTTTGATAGAATTTTCAGAGCTGAAGAATGGATTCGTTCTCCGGGTTCTGTTTTTGTGTTAATCGCAGTGAGGAGCAAACTTAAATTGTTTTCCTGAACACCAGAATAGTCCAATAAATGGTCCTTGAGAAAGCGAATACCATCTTTGATTTCTTCGGCCCGAAGACGTGCATCGTTATCAGCATCGAGCATATGCAGAAAAACAGGATCGATTTTCAGGGTTGAGATAGGAGCTGTGGTTGCTATCCACAGTGCTTCATCTAAATCAAGCACTGCTTCAAGACCGCAATAATCTTTAATCTTGAAATGGAGACTGCTCCCAAAATTCTCAAATGATGCGTGTGCGGAACAAGACTGTTTGGAGTGCTTATCTGGACTTTGTTTTTGCATTGTTATACCGGTGTCATAAGGATGGAGAAGACAGTACTAAAACAATCACTATACAATTAGACCAGATTAAATGCGATCGTTGAAATTGTATATCTTTTTGCAGTACTCTGTCTGCCCATGCTTCCGGTGCAGCTGCTGTTGCTGAAACAGCCACAAAAGAAGCATCCAAGTCTGTTGTTGAGCAGGCAACCTCTGAGGTTGTTGACAATGCTAAAGATAAAGCTGTTGCTGTTGCCAAGGAACAGGCTAATAAAGTTGTCGATTCTGCTGCCAGTAAGGCAACAGAGGCAATGAGTGGTAAAGCTACCGATGCCGCTGCGGATACTGTTAAGGCTGCTGCATCAAATTAAGCTGGCTGTTTGTGTCACTCGCAAGCAATCAGTTGTGAGTGACATATCTACGAAATGATGGGGTATCCTTTTCCTGCTGTCATCTGATTTATATGCCACGCTCAACTGGCATAATGAGACAATTTGGCCCACCCATTCCTTTTGCAAATTCTCCCAAATCAAGATTATGAACTATATAGTCTTTAGCTTCCAGGCAGTTTATCACTTCCGCATTTGAGTGGTTTATAATTA
>JAOZLM010000238.1 GCA_029934815.1 Desulfocapsa sp.
CATGATGAATTTGAAGAACATATTGATGACAAAAGTATTGATCTCGAACAGGCTCTCAGTGCAGAACAGAAAAAAGAGAGCAAAAGCTCTGTTGTTTCTTCAGCTGTAGTTGCTGCTGGTGCAACAGACGCAGTGATCCAGGAGTTTAATGAGGCAGACAGTGGGGATCTCTCACTGAACATTCCATCGCTCACCCTTCCAGGTGAAGAAGAGGGAGAAGAAAGCAGCAGTCAGGAGGCAGCAACAGTAGCGGCTGAAAAACAGGAAACAACAGTTCAAAGCCAAAATGAAACAGCAGGAGCTCTGAATGACGAAAATCAGCAGCAGGGTGACATTCTGGCTGACGACGATCTTTCAAACTCACTGCCATCCGCTTCTTTAAGTAACTTGTTTGATGAACCGGTAACTGCTGCAAGCGAAGAAAATGACCAGAATGATACCATTGACAATTCCGAAAAACAGGATGGAAAGACACAGGAACCAGCAATAGTACAAGCCGGTGACGCCACCAGTTCTGCTGGTACCAGCAGCCCAAATATTACTGAAAAGCAGGAGGTGCCTGAAGAATCGACAGAAGTACTAACTGAAACAGTTGTGAATGAGGAGCAAACAGCAGCAGTTGGTGATAGTGAAGAGCTAATAGATGAAGAAGCAAGCCTCAGCACAGATCAGTTATCCATAAATCTGGACACAGACGGTGAAAACGACACACAGGTAACAGAGCAGCAAACTGATGACAATCTGGATCGTTTTGCCGCCGACGGAAAAACGGAACAAACAGAAGGCAACGATCTGGATAAGTTCTCTGCAAATGATGATTCAGTAGATTCGGATGAGATGTCTTCGGTGGATGAGTTGGACAATATTGAAGCAGATAGTTCAAACCAGATTGAGGATGCAGGCTTATCAGCCGATGACGGCATACAGGAAGAACTGCCACCGGAAAGTGAACAAGTTGAGACGAATATTACCTGAACCCTGAAAAGTACAGGGTGATCCGGCAGGTAGCCGGATAATTAATCTTCGTGCGACTACTATTAATGCAGTGACAAAGTTGTTTTAATAACATAGAATTATGGAGTATTGTTGTTACAGATGATTGCAGTCTTTTTCGGATCCGTCAATTTCAAACATATACTCTTTAACTTCTATCGTTTTGCATGCTTGTAAAATCAGATACACGACAGAGTCGGCTAAGTACTAAACGACCACATTTCAGCACGTTAACTGTACACGCTATTGTTGTGTGCGCATTTCTTTTCCTTTGCCAGCCAACGCTGTCTTCTGCTACAACCATTCGTCTCCATAAACCTCAAACTGCAAATGCCATCGCCTCATCCACTCTGGCTCCCCCCTCTGTTTCAGTAAACAAAAGTAAAAATGAAACAGTTAAAGAAGTCTTTTTAAACAGCAACGAAAATCGTTTAGAACCAGATATATTAAAAGTATACAAAGCACTGTTTAAGGAAACCTGGCTCAAGTCTCCAGAGATTCAGGTTGCCCGCAGACTGCAGGAACAGAAATCCTCTGAAAAATATACTGCCTGGGCCAAACGCCTTTCCCCCCAGGTAGATCTCGAAATATCACAAAAACGGTTTTTTAATAAAGACCTGGATCCTGACGACCCCGATCAGGAAACACAACTGTTAGCAGAAGAAGCCGCCGCAAAAGACGATTACAAAGACGGTGAAGATCTTACTGACTGGCAATTTGATATGGATATCCCTGTCTATAAACGCACACTCTCGTTAGCCATCGATATCGCAGAGCTGGAGCACGATATGGCCGGCAACAACCTCACAATTAAAACAAGGGAACTGGATTCAAAGCTTCACGAATTGCTGGCGAACTACATGGTCGCCTGTTACAAATTACTTAACCTCGAAAATTCCATCATCATTTCCGGTGAACATGTAGAAAAGATCCAGCGCGGTTATGATTTACGTGACCAGACAAAGCTGGCGCTTCTACGGGCTCAGGCAAACCTGAAAGAACTGGAAGCCAGAAAAGATCTGAATGAGCAGAGACGTGATTCGACTTTTAGAGAATTACTTGATTACACCGCCATTCCGGAATTCAACCCCAGCTGGTCCTGGCTAAACGAACTGCTTGATACTGAAGAGCGGACAGCAGGTTGCATCAACACATTTGCTGATCTCGATAACGGTGTAAACCTGATGCAGGATTTCTTAGCAGAATCTACCAGTGATGAAAACCTGCGAAACTTTTTTGTGGATAACAGCCTGCTCTATAAGAAAATCATCCTGGAACGTGATCTTGGAAAAAGCAAAGCAAAGAAATACACCCAGGCGGAATGGCCTTCCCTTTTTGTTCGGGGAGAGTTGGACCGGAAAGACGACACAAGATTAGAGGACTACAGCGGTGAAGGTTCCATTGGCCTTGTACTCAGTGTGCCGCTTTTTAGTGGTGGAACTATTTTCAGCAATATTAAAACCAAAGACATGGCAGCTCAAATAGCATCAATTCAGGAACACTCAAGTGTGCTGCGCACTTTTAATTCCATTGCCAACAAGAAGAAAAGTATCACCAGTTTACAGAGCGTCTTCCAAAAACAGCTTATTCATCTCCAGCAACAACAGGAAATTGTAATTCTTTCTCTGAAATCCTACAAAATCAAACAAACCTCAATGCAGGATCTGCTTACCAGTAAAAACCGACTTATCGATGCCAAAAACCTTTTGATGCGCACTACTGCTGATCTTGGTATTTTACTGCGGCAGTTTGCGTGGGAGCTTGGTACTCCTTTTGCTGCTCCGGTTGTTGTTGTGCCAGAATAGTAACCACTCCGTCATTCCAGAATGACGCCTCCCTACTCTCCCCCAAGCAGAAAACACTTTTTGCTTGACAAAGCAACACCACATTGTGGTACGGTGGGGTGTGCTATTTATTCGCACTGAAGCATTCTCTCTTTCAGGCATACGCAAATACTGAACCGTTCTTGCCATAAAGAAAGAATAACTCTATAATTAAAAACACACAGAGACCTTAGGATTTACAAGGAAATAATATGAAATTTGAAACTGCAGCCTTACATGGTGCTCAAGTTGTTGAGCAGGACAACCTTTCACGGGCAGTGCCCATTCACCGTACAAGTTCATATCTCTTTAAGAGCAGTGAACACGCTGCGAATCTGTTTAGTTTAAAAGAACTGGGCAACATATACACCCGAATCGGCAACCCTACTCAAAACATCCTGGAAGGGCGCATGGCCATGCTTGAAGGCGGTGCTGCGTCCCTTGCTCTGGCTTCCGGAACCTCTGCTATTTTCTATTCCATTATCAATATCTGTCAGGCAGGTGATGAGGTGGTGGCTGCAAATAATCTTTATGGCGGAACCTATTCACAATTTGATTCCATCCTGCCCCAGCTTGGAATAAAAGTGACTTTTGTTGATCCCGCAGATCCTGAAAATTTTAAGAATGCAATTACTGACAAGACAAAAGCCCTCTATTGCGAGACCATAGGAAATCCCGGGCTTACCATGACAGATATTGAAGCTGTGGGGAAAATCGCTCAGGAGAACAATCTGCCGCTTATTGTGGATTCCACTTTTACCCCGCCCTGTATGTTCCGTCCCCTTGAACATGGTGCGAATATAGTTATCCATTCACTGACCAAATGGATTGGTGGACATGGAACAAGTCTTGGCGGAATTGTAACAGATGGCGGAACATTTGACTGGACAGATCCTAAATTTGCTCTTTTCAATGAACCGGATGAATCTTACCACGGGCTTCGTTATGCGCATGACCTTGGCGATATGAACCCAATCGCATTTGCTCTTCGTATGCGTCTTGTTCCTCTTCGGAATCTTGGTGCCTGTATTTCTCCGGATAACTGCTGGGCATTTTTACAGGGTATGGAAACACTGAGTCTCAGGATGGAGAGACATTCTGAGAATGGACTTGCAGTGGCTAAATATCTGGATGCGCATGATGACGTTGAGTGGGTTAATTATCCAGGTCTTCCCGGTAATGCTAATTATGACACTGCCAGCCGCTACCTGAAAAATGGTTTTGGTGGTATGGTTGCTTTTGGTATAAAAGGTGGACGTGAGAGCGGGATACGTTTTATTGAATCGTTGAAGCTTTTTTCTCATGTTGCTAATGTTGGTGATGCGAAATCGCTTGCTATTCATCCGGCTTCTACTACTCATTCGCAGTTGTCTGCTGATCAGTTGAAAGAATCTGGAATTAGTGATTCTATGATCAGGCTTTCTATTGGCATTGAACATCTTGATGATATTGTTGAGGATCTTGGACAAGCACTTGGTGTTTAGTAAAAATTAACAAATTGAACAT
>JAOZLM010000031.1 GCA_029934815.1 Desulfocapsa sp.
AGTAGTTTTACTGCTGTTCCCGAGCAGGCCAAGCTGCTTATCTTTGTCCTGGCTTTTCTGGGATTTGGTTCAAAGGCCGGTATTTTCCCCCTCCACATCTGGCTGCCAAAGGCTCACCCGGCTGCGCCAAGTCATGTTTCTGCCATTATGTCAGGCGTGATGATTAAAATGGGAATTTATGGAATTTTCCGCATGTACCTGCTCCTTGAGCCTGCAACTCCTATTATTGGTCAAATTGTACTGGTGACCGGTATGGTTACCGGGATTCTGGGCGTAGTTTACGCACTTGCCAAACAGGATATCAAGCAGCTGCTGGCTTACAGCTCAGTGGAAAACATCGGCATTATCCTCATCGGTATGGGAATTGGTATGATAGGTGTATCCGAACAGAATCAGGCCATGGCCTTTTTCGGTTTTGCCGGATCTTTCCTGCATGTCTTTAACCATTCCATCTTTAAATCTTTACTCTTTATGGGAGCCGGTTCGGTACTCCATAAGGCCAAAACCAAAAACATCGAGGAACTCGGTGGGCTAATGAAACGAATGCCCGTTACCGGACGTTCATTTCTGGCTGGGTCCGTGGCCATTTCCGGGTTGCCTCCCTTTAGTGGATTTATTGGTGAGTTCCTGATTTATTACGGAGCATTCCAGGGACTGACCGGAGAAAAACTGCCTTTTATTCTGACCGTACTGGCCATTATATCCATGGCAGTAATCGGCGGCATGGCAACAGCCTGTTTTACTAAGGTGGTTGGCCTGGCTTTTCTTGGTGAGCCAAGGACCGAACAGGCTGCAAATGCCAGTGAATCGGGTATTGCCATGGGAGCAATTATGGCAGTTATGGCACTTTCCTGTCTCATTATCGGTGTCTACCCCGCACCGTTTATCCGCCTCGCATTCAGTGGCATGCAGGACATTTCACTGGTCAGCGGCTTTAACACAGATTCTTTTATGCTGATTGTGACTCAGCTTTCCAGAACAGCGATACTCTTTATCGCTATCTTGGTAGCGGTCAGTATTTTTCGTAAGATACTGTATGCCAAAAAACAGATCGGCAGCGGCGGTACCTGGGGTTGCGGTTTTACCCAACCAACAGTTCGCATGCAGTACACCGGAACTTCCTACGCCTATGAAATGGTGCAATTCTTTAATCCCTTTGTACCCATAAAAGATGCATATTCAGGAATCAAAAAGATCTTCCCCGGCCAGACAACCTGGCAGAGTGAGGTTACAGATATAGCCGAAACCGGTTTTCAGCGTTATCTGACAACACCGATGCTGAAACTGATCAATAAACTGAAATGGATCCAGCACGGTCACATTCAGCTCTATATCGGCTATATCATCGTGGCGATTATTGTTCTGCTCCTCTTTTTATAAATATCAGAAAATACGATTAGGAATATACAATGGAATCTGTACTCTCATTTTGCTTTGCTGTTGCAATAGCGCCTCTTCTGCCCGCTGTAATCCAGAAGACAAAGGCCTATTTTGCCGGTAAGCAGGGACCGCCTCTGCTTATCAACTACTACACCATGATCAAACTCTTTAAAAAGGGCTCGGTCTATTCAACCAGTACCAGTTTTGTTTTCAAGCTGGGACCTGTTGTGGGTTTTTCCACCAGCCTTATGATGCTGCTCTATTTTCCCATGGCTGAAGTGGCACCGCTCTTCTCCTTTCACGGGGATGTGCTTATCCTCTTTTATCTGATGGGACTGGGGCGTTTTTTTACCATCCTTGCAGCCCTAGATACGGCATCCCCCTTTGAGGGAATGGGTGCTGCCCGCGAAGCTTTCTTTTCCACTCTTGCGGAAATGACAATCTTTGCCATCCTCATCCTGTTCTTTAAATTAACCGGAAGCTTAAGCTTTTATGAATTCTTTTCAGGCGATCATGTAATTGATCTCATGGGAGAATACAGCGCATTGCTTATTCTGGTTGTTGTAGGACTCTATGTGGTTATGCTCACCGAGAACTCTCGGGTACCGGTGGACGATCCGGCAACACATCTTGAACTCACCATGATCCATGAAGTAATGATCCTTGATCATTCCGGACCGGATCTGGCACTCATTGAGTTGGGAGCCTGGTTTAAGCTGCTTTTTTACTCCGGTTTTCTTGCCCGTCTTATCGACCCTTTTCATGCCGATAATGTCATTGTCAACGGCCTGCTCTTCTATGCTGTTGTAACCTTTATCTACATAAGCATCGGTGTGGTTGAGTCTATTACTGCCAGATACAAAATGCCTCAGGTGCCCAAATTTATCCTGACGCCATTTATTCTGGTCTTTTTTGTAATCATTCTGAGCATGGGGGTAATGCAATGATTGACCTATCCAGTGCTTTTTTCTCTACAAACCATTTATCAGATGCCCTTATGTCGCTGACTATCCTCTCGGTTCTGATGTCGCTTGGTTCAAACAGACTCATGGCTCTTGTAAAAATCATGGCTTTCCAGGGTATTGTAGTGTCCTTGACACCACTCTTCCTGGAGCATCATGAGGCTATGAGTTTCAGTTCCATAATCCTTCTCCAGGTCATGCTGGTCATCAAAGGAATGCTTATTCCGGGCTTTATGTATGCTGCTGTGAAAAAAATCAAAATTCAGCGGGAAGTTGAACCGATTATCGGTTATCACGCCTCTCTCTTTGCAGGTTTGGTTTTTATTCTGCTAGGAGCATTCATTGCCAACCGTCTGCATATTTCCCTGCCAGTTGAAAATGATCTGCTGCTGATTACTGCCATCACCACACTCTCTTCCGGACTCTTTCTCCTGATGAGCCGCAGAAAGGCCATCACCCAGGTAATCGGTTACCTGATGATGGAAAATGGCATTTACCTGATCGGTACAGCCCTTGCCAAGGAAACCCACACCATGTATGTAGTGGAATTTGGGGTGTTACTGGATCTCCTGGTGGGAATTATGATTATGGGGATCATCCTTCATAATATCAACTCTTCCTATAATGATGTTGATACCGCTCTGCTCGGTCAACTTAAAGACAATTAAGGTATAAGGTTATAACATGTTAGAACTTACAACTATCATCCCTTTCTTTGCCGGAATTGCCGCAATGTTCATGCCAGTACGGGTGGGTCGCGGTATTCTGGTACTGACCGCTCTGCTGCATTTGCAGTTATCGGTCATGGGCTGGCTAGGGAAAATCACTCCGGCATTCCCCGAATATTTTACTGTGACTAATGAGGGAATGCTGATCCTGCTGGTCACCTCGTTTGTTTTTCTCTTTATCTCCATCTACGCAGTGTCGTATATGAGTGAAGCAGAGATCTCCAGTGAGCCGATTTACACCGGTTGCACCCTCTTCTTTCTCTCCACCATGACCATGGTTACCATGGCCGATCATATCATCATGCTGTGGGTTGCCATTGAAGCTACAACCCTTATGAGTGCGCCACTAATTTTTCTCCATCGTTCCAAAACAGCCCTTGAAGCCACCTGGAAATATGTGATGATCTGTTCGGTTGGTATCGCTCTTGCCTTGCTTGGCTGCTTTTTTGTGGTCATGTCCATGGATCTTGGTGGTATTCACGTACCTATCACCTTCAGCTCTCTTGGCACTGTTGCCGACAAACTTGACCCTGTCTGGCTCAAGGCCGGATTTATCTTTCTTGTTATCGGCTACGGAACCAAAATGGGACTTGCTCCCATGCACACATGGCTTCCAGACGCCCATAGTGAGGCACCAAGCCCTGCATCTGCGTTGCTGTCCGGTGCTCTTCTCAACTGTGCATTTCTTGGCGTCTACCGTGGCCATCAACTGCTCTATCAAGCTGGTCTTGGTGATTTTTCCAGTAACATTCTGGTGGGATTCGGACTGTTTTCCATGCTTATCGCCGCTATCTTTATCTTCTATCAAACCGGCTACAAAAGAATGCTTGCCTACTCCAGTATCGAGAATATGGGCATCATTGCCTTTGGTATCGGCATTGGCGGGTTAGCCACCTATGGTGCCATGCTCCATCTGATTCATCACTCGCTGATCAAATCGTCACTCTTCCTTTCTTCGGGTAATATTTTATTGGGCTATGGAAGTAAACTTGTCGATAAAACCGGTAATATGGCCAAACTCTTTCCCAAAACTTTTACAGCTTTTTTTGCGGGATTTGCAGGAATTTCCGGATTCCCACCCTTTGGTATCTTTATCAGCGAGCTACTGATAATCATTGGAGCTTTTCAGCAAGGCAGAGGCGTGGTTGTCAGTATTTTTATCTTTGCACTGATTCTAATCTTTGCCGGAGCATCCCGACTGGTTACCAAGATGTGTTTTGCCTCCTGTGAAAATCCTGAAATCCTGGTGAAAGAAAACTGGGCAAGAACCCTACCTTCTTTCGCCCTACTGGCTGCATCACTGGCCCTCTGTATCTGGCTGCCGGACAGCATTTACGACACAATAATTTCGGCAATTGCCACCATTGGAGGAAGCGTCAATGGCTAATTTAATGCATATTCAAAATAACGAACGGCTCAATCGGGCCAATATACCCCATCTTGATTTTAACTCTTTTCGTAAGGAGTTGCTGGATCTTGCAGCAAATGGTGGTCAAATTGTCCAGTTTTTTGCCTATGAGGACCAGGGAACGTTCAAGCTGCTGGCTATCATGCGGCATAACTGGAAACTTTTTGTCGCCGGCTGCGATGCCCCGGATACTTTCGAATCATTGACAGCAGAATCTGAAAAGTTCCATATGTTCGAAAGAGAAATTGGTGAACAATACGGACTTAAAGCTGACGGACACCCCTGGCTGAAGATGGTACGCTACCATAAGAACTATACCGGCAAAAAAGATGTATTCGGTAATGATTACAGTGAAGATATTCCCGGTAAATATCCCTATTTCACTGTGGAAGGAGAGACCGTCCATGAAGTCGCTGTAGGACCGGTTCACGCTGGAATCATCGAACCGGGACATTTTCGTTTCCAGTGCTGCGGTGAACGGGTGTTCCATCTGGAAATTCAGCTTGGCTATCAACATCGCGGTGTTGAAAAACTGTTGCAAACCGTACCATTTAAACGTTTGCCCATCATCGCTGAAACCATTGCCGGAGATACTACCATCGGCCATGGTCTCTGTCAGGCACAGGCCATTGAGGCACTGGCTGGTCTAAAGGTTGATGAGGGCGCATCCATTGTGCGGACCATCGCCCTTGAAATGGAGCGTATTGCTAACCATATCGGTGATCTTGGTGCATTAAGCCTCGATGTAGCTTTCAACCCTCCTGCCGCTTATTTTGGTAGAATCAGGGGTGAATACCTGAACCTTACCCAGATCCTCGGTGGAAACCGTTTTGGCCGTGGCCTGGTACGTCCTGGCGGAGTCACCCATGTGATGGGAGATGAACAGAAACAGCTGCTGCGCGACAAGCTGGCTGAACTCACTCCTGAAGTTGAGCATGTCAATGACCTGATTTTCTCCGCACCCAGCGTTCTCGGCCGTTTTGACGGTACCGGAACGGTGAGTCATGAAAATGCCGAAAAAATTGGACTGGTCGGTTATGCCGGTAGGGCTAACGGCCTTCCCTATGATGCCAGAGTTACCTTTCCCACCGAATGTTACAGTGACCTACCCGCCAATGAGAACGAAAAAACTGATGGCGATGTATGTTCACGTGCCACTGTGCGGCGAGAAGAGATCATGCACTCCACAGCGCTGATCAACAGCCTGCTTGACAGAACTGAAGAGGCAGCAAGCTACATTCCACAGGAAGTAGAGCTTTCGCCCGACTCCTTTGTCGTATCCATTAATGAAGGCTGGCGGGGAGAAGTTTCCCATTGTCTGCTCACCGATGAAAAGGGCGATATTCTACGCTACAAGGTCAAGGATCCATCCTTTCATAACTGGACAGGACTGGCACTTTCCCTGCGTGACACAGGAATTTCAGACTTCCCACTATGCAATAAGAGCTTTAACCTCTCTTACTGCGGATTCGATATTTAATAGGTGTATCCATGTTAAAAGTAATACAAAACAGATTAGAACAGGGGTATCGAACATCCAAATACCCCAAAGAACCCATTGAACTCTATAAGCGGTTCCGCGGGCTGCCAAAAGTTAACAGCAAGTGTGACACTGCACTGGTAAAACGCTGTGCAGATGCCTGCCCTCAGGACGCCATCAATACCGAGACAAAGCAAATTGATCTTGGTCGCTGCGTTTTTTGCGGCTTGTGCGAAACCCTCTCCGAAGGAGAGTTTGCACAATTCAGCAGTAACTTTGAGATGGGAACTTCCAGCCGTGACGATCTCTTTACCCACGGTGATTTACCAGCTCTGGCAGAACACTCAAAAAAGCATTTCAAAAAGCTTTTTGGCCGTTCGCTGCAGCTGCGTCAGATTTCTGCTGGTGGCTGCAATGCCTGTGAAGCGGACACCAACGTTTTGAATACTCCATTTTTTGATCTGCAGCGTTTTGGTATTCAATTTGTGGCCTCACCGCGTCATGCCGATGGTATCCATGTCACCGGGCCAATCTCTCAAAATATGCGTCAGGCAACAATCACCACATGGGAGTCTATCCCCAGTCCAAAGGTTGTGATTGCCAGCGGAGCATGTGCTATTTCCGGCGGACCTTTTTATGGGAGTAGTGAAATTATCGGAGACTTAAACAGCTTGATTCCCGTGGATCTGTATATTCCGGGGTGCCCTCCCCATCCGCTGACCACGCTGCATGCCCTGCTGAAATATTTTAAATAAACAGCTTACTCTCGAGTCGACCCGGCTACTCCCTGCGATGCTCAAAACATCTGCTCTGGGTCGACTTTTTTGTTCCCTTCACTTAGCTTTCCTCACCCGGCACCTTCCCCGTTCTCCATTGCATTTTTTCAAAAAAAGAGCTATGAATGACGTTTGTTGCAAATTGAAACGAAGTACAATTTTTTGAACTTTATAATATAACAAATGTATCAGCCGGGAGAACACCATGGGAAAATCAATCATGCCAAGCCCAGAATTGGCACTACAGCAGCTTTTGGACGGCAACAAACGATTTGTTGACACTTCACTCACCCACCCTAACCAGGACAGCGACCGACGCATTGCCCTTGGTGATGGACAGGCCCCCTTTGCCGCAGTCCTGGCCTGTGCTGACTCCCGCGTCCCGCCAGAGGTCCTTTTTGACCAGGGACTAGGCGATCTCTTTGTTGTTCGGGTTGCTGGTAATATTCTGAACGATCAGTTGCTGGGCAGCCTGGAGTATGCTGCAGCTCATTTAGACACCCCACTCATTGTTGTCCTGGGACACACCAGTTGTGGTGCCATTGGTGCCGTAGCTCAAGGCGTAGAACTCGAAGGTCATATTGCATCACTGATTCCTGCCATTCAACCAGCTGTCGATAAAGTTCGGGATCAGGAGGGCGACCTTACCGATAATGCGGCACGTGAAGTAGCCAAAATGACTGCAATCCAACTTCAGGAATCCCAACCAATTATGGCGGACTTAGTAAAAGAAGGTAAGCTCAAAATCGTTCCAGCATTTTATGAACTTGAAAGCGGTGAAGTAAATCTTTTGTAAGCCACTATAAATATGCTCGTATGTTTACTTGACTACCGCCTAACGCAGGTATATGATTATTAACGATTCTCCATAGCAACTGTAGCAAGAGGTGCTGGGAACAGTGGTTTTTTAATAATTTATATTTTCACAGGGTAATGATGAGTAAAATGAAAAATAATCTCCAGATTACTGTTCTCTTAACCATTTCTCTGACTTTTCTCCTTTCTGCCTGCTCTTTTTCTGATAGCTCGTATTCAAGCTCTTCCCCAAGCAGATCGTCAAGCGGGGCGTCAGAAGGAGGGGAAGAAGAGGTTCAGCAAACCAGTAACAAGTATCAGGAGGAAATTGCGACTCTTACTGCAATCTATGTTGATAGTCAGGGAGATGCCCGGAGTTTTCACCGACAGATCTCCAATATCTCAGGCCGGCATGGTATCAATAGCTGGGGTGATAATCGTGGAACATTCCTGGCCATTGGCAGGGGGATACAAAATGCGAAAGTTACACAGGAGTCCATTCAGTATCTGCCATTTTTAGATGATTTACGCACCATGCCTCTTTATGGTGCAGTGCTATCCGGGTATGAAGGAGAATAATTCAGTCCTTTTTGGCTCATAGCCATGCTTTTCAGGGTAGAAAAAAAAGTTCTTATTTGCTTCTTCCTCATTTTTGCATCCATTGCAGTATGCTCTATTCCTGTTCGGGCCCAACCACAATCCTCCTTTTTTCTGGAATTTATTTACATAGATGCGACGGCTGGTGAAGCCGCCGCAGGACACTCAGCCATCAAACTTGGCCAAACGGTATTCCACTATGAGTTTCATCCCGGTGGACTTCTATTACTGACAAGACAAAGTTGGGACAGTTTCAGATATTACTATAATGATCTCAGCAATCGAACCCTGATACTTAACGCTATCCCTCTACCCGAATCTGCCTTCAGAAATATACAGCACACCTTTCTAAAACAATATATCGCCCAGGAAATAGATTTGGAAAGGCACCACAATCTTAAGGCAGAATATCAACTCCTTACAAATCTATCTCAAGGGAATAAGGACATTGCTATCGATGGACTAGGATTCTTTTCATCTATACCTGGAAGTGGAAATCTTACCGCAAAAAAACTTTTGGCCACGGTTGAGAACGTTTTGGGCAGGGATTTTCTTTCCCAAACCTTACGAAACCTGGAGCAGAGCGCACCTGTTGCAGAGAAAACGTATTCTCCACTCTCTCCAGAAATAAATATTCTGAAAACCATCCCCGACTCAGAACCACAAATTATCGTTTTAAAAGATTTCCTGACTCTTAAAGAAGCACTCCTGATTCTTCTCAAGAAGAAAGGATTACAAATTGAAACTCTTGTCCATTCAGCACACCCGGATGAAACCAACGGGGAAATTTTCTGGCAGCGGCTGGAAGAACTTCAACAATATACCCTGAAATCCATTCTCCGTTTACTTGGCAGCGACCGTGCGGACAGAGGCAGAGCCCTCTTAATTGAAATTGGCAGATATCACGCGATTGAGCGGAGTTTTACCACTGGAAAGCTGCACACCCTATACCCATTTAAAACCCTTTGGACTTTTAAGAAAAAGGCGTCATCAAAAAGCAGACATGACGCGATTAACCATCTGGACTTACTACTGAATGATGCAGCTTTGTTCCTGGAACGAAGCAAAAAAACATTTTGCTCTATTCCATCCGGGGAACTTACTATTGCTTATTCCATGCTCGAAACATATCAGGGAAAGCTTGTATTTTATGAGCTGCTGGAAGGTGATAAAATACACTATCAAAAACTGTTTGATAAATGTGGCCTTCCCTGCCTGACAGGAGAAAGCAACCTGCCGGCTATCCAAAGTCAGGACTATTATCGTGAGCAAGCCGTCAGAGTGCAGGAAAAACTGTCCGTCGTTGAGAAATCACTTTCCAGTCAATATGGCTACAATCTGTTTACTAAAAATTGTTCCACCGAGCTTATCCGTAGCATCAACAACAGTTTTTCTGGAAAAGAGGCTATCGAGGAAACCCTTGGAGGATATTTCCTGCCTGGGGCAGGTCTCAATTATGTACCATTTGCTTTACATGATACAGTTAAGACCTCCTTTAATGTGACTCACCAGGAAGTTCTTCCCGCATATCGCCTTCGGACCCTTGAACGACTTTATCGGGAGGAGGGTGAGTATAACTGGCTCCGTGAAGGGAACACACTGGGTTCAACCATCTATTCGCCCTGGGAAGATGACGGATATTTTTTGTTTTTTACAGATGATCTTTTTCTTTCCCGTCCGATTTTTGGCCTTGCCAATCTTTGCTATGGAGCCTTGCAAACACTTAGTGGTGTAGTAACAGCCCCCATTGATGACGGTTTACGTTTCAGTCGCGGCCTTGATGGTTTTCTTTTCAGTTTCCCTGAACTCTTCTTCTTCAATATTCGTAAAGGTTCTTTTCAAGTTCTTGACAGGTAGTATGTGTTTCACATCAGTTATCTAAATCTGGCTTATTAAATATGCTTGGCATATGCTCCTACATCAGATACAGTCAACTTCCACACACTACAAATAGTTTTTCTTATGCTTCAATTTGGAATAAATAACTATGAAACGTAATCCTTTTGGAGCACTTCTCGACAGAATCCGCCCACCTGAAGGACTCTTTTCGCTTATTCTTGCTGTTTTTGTTGGTGCCTCCACCGGACTTGCTGCCGTTTTCTTTATTCAGCTCATCGTTGTCATTCAGACCTCTTCGTATAACACGATCCAGTTCCTCTTTCCCCACCTTGGTGTGTGGAGTTACGTCCTTGTACCCATTGGAGGTGCCCTGATTGCCGGCCCGCTTATTGCCTGGTTTGCACAGGAAGCCAAAGGGCATGGTGTTCCGGAAGTTATGCAGGCCCTGGTTCAGCGAGGCGGGAAAATTCGGCCGCGTGTGGCCATCACAAAAATAGTAACTGCTGCTCTCTGCATAGGTACCGGAGGATCTGCAGGCCGGGAAGGACCAATCGTTCAGGTAGGTTCAACCCTTGGATCAGTTACCGGACAGATGCTTCACCTCTCAGATGATCGCATTAAAAACCTTGTTGCCTGCGGTGCCGCAGCCGGAATTGCCGCAACCTTTAATGCACCCATTGCAGGGGTAGCATTTGCCATTGAAGTACTCATGTGCGGGTTACAGGTACGGATGTTTGGCAGTGTGGTTATTGCAGCCGTTTCCGCATCCATTGTCAGCCAGATATATCTTGGTGACCGCCCGGCTTTTTCTGTTCCCTCATACACAATGGAATCACCTTTCACCATTTTATTCTATCTGCTTCTGGGATTAGCAGCAGCTTTTGTGGGGGTCTTTTTTATTCGGCTCTTATCCTACTTTGAAGATCTTTTTGATAACTGGACATTCCCCACAGCCCTTAAACCCGCCGTGGGAGCACTGCTTTTAGGCCTGACCGGTTTTCTCTATATGCAGCTTCCTGGTATCAGCTTCAACAGCACCACCGAATATCAACTCGGTATGCCGCTTATTGAAAATATCCCGCCCGTATACGGATCTGGCTTTACTTTTATTGAAGAAACATTGCATGGAAATACCAATTTCTGGCTTCTTGCTCTGCTGATTTTCCTGAAACCACTTGCTACCTCTTTTACCCTTGGTTCCGGAAATTCCGGTGGTGTTTTCGCCCCGTCCCTGTTTGTCGGTGCAATGCTTGGCGGGGCCATGGGTGAACTGTTTCACGCCTGGAATCCTGAGCTTGCAGGGCCTCCGGGTGCCTATGCTCTTGTCGGTATGGCTGCTGTCTTCTCAGCCTGTGCCCATGCTCCACTGACCGCCATGCTCATCGTCTTTGAAATGAGTAACGATTATGCACTTATTTTACCTCTTATGCTGACAGCGGTCACAGCTTCTTATCTTGCTCACCACCTGTATCCGGAATCCATCTACACCATTAAACTGGTGAAACGAGGTATACACTTCGAGCAAGGAAGGGATCTGGATATTATGCAGAGTGTGCAGGTTCGTGAAGTGATGAACAGAAAGCCCCTCAGTATTTACAAAAATCAGTCTCTTGCTGAACTCTATCAGCAGTTTCAGGAAACAAATTTTCATGGTTTTCCCGTACTTGATGAAAACGATATACTCTGGGGCATTGTCAGCCTCCAGGATCTGGAGAGTACACTTGCAGAATCATCACTGCAATTGCGGGATACAAAGGTTGAAGATCTGGCAACCGTTGATCCCTTAACAGTGTATTCCGATGAACCCATCTGGGCAGCAATCCAGAAAATGGCTCCCAGAGACCTCGCCAGGTTGCCCGTAATTTCACGGGCTGAAAAAGGAAAACTTCTCGGCTTAATCAGCCGTAGTGATATTCTTCGAGCCTATGATGTTGCCATTGTACGTAAACAGCGAGGTCAATTACTTGAGGAAAACGTTGCACTTCGACGGGCACAGAACAATAAATTCAGTGATTTGCGTCTCAAACACGGACAAAATGCGGTGGGGAAGAAATTACGGGAATTGAAACTTCCTTTGTCTATAAAAGTAGTCTCTTTAGATCGGGAAGGGAGTGTACTTATCCCACGCGGGGATACTCTTTTTAGCAGTGGGGATATTATTTCCATCTTTGGCGAAAAAAATGCCATTGAAGAGGCGCGTGATGAATTCCAACGGGAAAACTAAACAAAACATCCTGCTACCCTCAACCACACAAGCCCGGAAACCATATTTCCGGAAACGAAAACTTAGTTTCCGGACACAAACATATGACTGGGGAGCAGTGGGGCAATCTCACCATCCAGTTTGATGTATTTTTTGTTCTCACGGCAGACATAGGCTTCAACCAGACGCCTCATGGGAGGGAAGCCATCGTGCATATCTGCAATGACAAAACCTTTGCCAGCGGGTCTTAGCTGATTTTGTAAGTGTTTCATTTACTCTCTCTTTGCGTTATCGACATCCCAACACTATTTATTGTCAGGACTTTGTTATTCACTTTCACAACACAAAGAGAGATGCAACAAGAGTGCCTGTTTTGCTAGGCTATTTTGATTACAATAATGAGCGTCAAATTCCTTCCATGGGAATTGATTAAGACAAGCAGCTCTGAATGTCGGCCTGCATTAACTTAATTACCTCAATAGGATTATCAGCCTTGGTAATGGGCCGCCCCACCACCACGTGACTGGCACCACCTGCAATGGCACGCCCTGCTGTCATAATTCGTTTTTGATCGTCAGAGCCATCCCGCACATTGGCACCGGGCCGAATACCGGGTGTTACAATCAACAGCTTATCGCCAAGATCATTACGCAGACGTTCAGCCTCAAGACCGGAAGAAACAACACCGTCACAGCCCAGTTCCAGAGCACGTCTGGCACGAAACAATACCAGATCTTCGATGGATTGAGTCATGCCCATGGCTCGCAGGTCTTCTTCTCCAAAACTGGTAAGTACAGTGACTGCCAAAAGCTGCAAATCTCCACGTGCCTCCATGGCTGCACGAATAATTGCATCATTGCCATGGATGGTGGCCAGAGATACGCCACGACTGTTCACCTGCTCAACTGCAAGTTTTACTGTTTCCGGAATATCAAAAAATTTAAGATCGAGCATTACCTTATGACCACGGGCAATGATCCAGTCAACAACCTCAAAATAACTGGCCATAAAGAGTTGCAAGCCTACTTTGAAATAACTTACGTGAGATTCACAACTGCGAACCATCTCTTTGGCAAGCTCTGGGTTTGCGACATCCAGTGCTACGATTATTCTTTCCTGTAACGGTATTTGCATTTTTTCAGACATGGTTTTCTTCCTTTATTTAATGGCTTTTCAACCAAGACAAACTCGTAAAAAGCTCCAGCGCTGTCAT
>JAOZLM010000239.1 GCA_029934815.1 Desulfocapsa sp.
CGGAAATGGTAAGTGTGATTAGATCCTGTGACCATATAGTGGAAATATGTTGACTCTCGCTTGCGAGTAATTAAATAACTTTTTGCTTTAAACTTAGTGGTTAAACCAATATGGTGGAAGAAACTGAAAATTCAGAAAAATCGATATTCATCAAGTTAGAACTCGGTATCAGCGAGATTGTTTTTGCCGATGAAGGGGAACTCGGGGAATGGGCAGATGAAGAGCGTAGGGCTCATAATCGGCTTAGTAGTAGAACGAGGGTTTAAGTACACAGTACTTTCTTATTCATCCTTCATTAAATGGCTCAATAAGAAGAATTCCGTTTTTAAGAAGAGACTATTTTTCATTTTTTTGGGAAAAAGGTTGTTTAGTAACTCCTTGTAATGCAGAACAAACACATCTTGTGTGTCGGCAAGATCCCCCCTGACCCTAAACTGTTATGTGTTAAGACATTGAAAGAAGATTGCAATATATGTGATTCCATAAGTGCATTTGACGCTAAAGTTGATCTTTTCATGGAACGTCATGTTCTTACCGCTTTTGATCCAAGTGATATCTTTTGGTGGTTCTCGGTCTCTGGTGGCAAAGACAGCTTCGCAATGGTTCATGGTATTCAAAATTGGTATAATCGAAACGGAATAAGTGCAGAGATCGCAGTTTTTCACATTAACCAATGGGGTGGACGAACCACTGAATGCATTGTTAAACATTTCAAAGAATATGATTTCCGTATTATTGACGGTTGCGCATTGACTGGCTCGAGAACGAAGTACGAGTTTGGACAGCAAGCCCCCTGTCGTGAATGCGCAGATGTTCGACGCGATCTTAATGATGAACTTGTATATTCCGAATCCTTAAAGAACAATAAAATTAACTTTATATGTAGGGCGCTTCACCTGTCGGACGTAGCGGTCAGTCTCTTGTGGCGTTACTCGATTTTGAACGACCCGGTCAGTGATATGACCAAAGCCCAAAAAGGCCAACCTCTTTCACGGCTATGGCACAATACCTTTTTGGCAAAGCCACTCTCCTATGTTCGGGAATACGAGGCTCAACAATACGCACAGTCCCTTCATTTTGAACCTGTCTGTTGTGGATGCCCAGCTTGCTTGTTCCCTTCTCGTAGGGACATTGTCGAAGAAACACTTCTACAGTTTAATCGATCTACGCTTTGGGAGTTTTCGGTTCCTGGATTGAACGATCTGTTGTGTCATTGGGTAGATGCAGAGACGGCGTATGCTTCACAGAACCTCAGTGCCCCAGGATTGGAAATTAAAAAGGCCCATTTACCTGTAGATTTTGGCGATTTTGCGGTAGATTTCTTTCGCAAGAAAGGGGGGTCAGAATTGCCACGGAAAATTAGATCACTTTTTGATCCAAATGTTGACCTTGATGAAATTGGAAGAAAACGCCTTGAAGAATATCATCCCCTTGTTCAGGCGAAGAGACTGCCATTACCATCGCTTTTGTCTGGAGAAAAATCCATTAATAATCTTGAAGCACTAATGATTGGTGCGTTGGGGCCATTCTGGGGTGCAATTGGCCTTACTCATACTCTTTCAGAGAAAGCATTTCGTTTGCAACGTTTGTGTTACGATTTGTCAATTGACAAAAAGTGGAATCACGTAACGCAGCTGTTAAATGAATACTACAGGAGGAATTATGTCTCTAAACCGCAAGCAAAAGAGTCTATTGTTTGTAATCTCAACCTTGCTGCTTCTTGTATTTGTAGTCATTGAGATTTATCTAATCGTTGATTTTGTAGGTGTTGTACATCACTACGGCGATATCCCCTTGCCTGAAATGCTTAGTAAATCCGAGCTGTTGTTGAAATTTATATTAATAATCATTGTATCTATTGGACCATTTGGTTTCAGCTTCCATTTTTTCCGTAAGTTGGTCGAAAAGGAATATCTGAGCAGGGAATTCGTTGTTGAGGAACACTTAAAAAAATTCTTTCATCATCGTTTTAACCTTCTAAAGGAAAACAATGGAATTAAACGAAAAGAGAAAGTCGACGGTTTGGCAGAAAAATTAAGTCGTCAGACTTTGATGTTTTTGGAAAATATATTATCAGAGTATATCGGAAAACATCATTACGAATTGTCACTCTTCTCTGATGATGATCACCCTGAAATTGTATGTTATTTTGACTCAAATAACCACGAAGTTCCAAGAAGTGCAAAAGATAGACAGGAAGATCCAGACTACTACAAGAAAAAGAATTATGCAGTTGTCGACCTTCTCTTGTCGCCAGTTACAAAACCTATTGTCCATAGTATCACGAAAGCTCGTGGGGTTAACTATTCTTTTGTGGATCAACATCAAAAGAGGTTTATCAAGTCTACCATATTATATTGTTTCGACGTGGAAACTCCAAAGGTTCTAGTCGTCACCTGTGATAAAGACGATGCTTTTAATCAGGAAGATGGGAGAATCCTCGCTCTTATAACAGCATGCGCCCTAGCAATTCGGGGAGAATATGAGCTTGGGAACCTTATCAATTCTTGCTTACCCGTCAAATAACTACAGAACTGCATAGGGGCTTGGAGGTAGCAAGATATGAAATATAATATATCAATATCTGGGCCGACTGGTGCTGGTAAAACTACATTTACTAACTTTTTCCACAAGAGAAATAAGATTGATTTGATTTCAGAAGATATACCTGCTGAACTTTTTTATAAATTCAAAACTAATCCATATAAACACTGCTATGATTTGCAAAAAACTATAATTCTAACTCGTGTTGAAAATTATCTACGAAGCAATAATGATATAAAAATAATTGATCGGACTGTGAGTGAGGATTTAGAGGTGTTTGTTGCAATGCACAATAAGTTAGGTTTTCTGTCTGCCAACCAAGTAGAAGACCTATCAACTATTTCACGTTTAGCAATGACGAATATTGGAGAAATAAACACGATTATATTCATATATTCTGACTTATTTTGCTTGAGGCGGCGTTTTAAGAAAAGATCTGATCCAAAATTTATGGCTAATAATTTAAAAATGCAACTTATGCTATATGACAAATGGAAAAATAAAAATAAAAATAAACTAATAGAAATTAATAATTCTGCCTTACCTATGAAGCAATTTATGAAAATAGCCGATTTGCTTTGCCGAACACTTGATCATGCTAACTCAATGAGTTTTACTAAACAAAGAACAACAAAATTATTAGAGGAAAGAATAAACAGTTTTCAAAATGAAATATTAGATAGTTGTATAGAATAACGCCCATTTAATATCTCCCTTGAACCATCTCTGAACAGTTCAAAAGAGTGTAGGTATTTGTTATAAAACGACAGTGTTAATGTTTGTAATTTGTAAGTCAACATATCTCCCCTAAATGATGACAATTCTATTCTAAGCTTAAAAGGAAGAAAAACCCATAAAAGGTGCAGTATGGCACGTAGATCACAAAGCACTATCGAAGATGCGATGGACATAACTTCCAAACTACCGTGGTGGGTGAGTATGTCTTTAGCAGTACTGTCGTATATTGTTCTCCACTGGTATGCCAATCAATCTCCTCCTGCAACAAGTGGAGAAGGTGTTGATGCAATTTATGCAGCAGTGTTACCGGGTATGTTTCGTGGATTTGCCGCGTTTGGTCAAGTTGTCTTACCGATAGTATTCCTTATTGGTGCTATCGTTTCTGTGTTCAATAGTTACAAAAGAAAAAAACTCCATATAGATACTGCCCAAAGTCTTTCAACTAATTCACTGGATGAAATAAGCTGGCAAGACTTTGAATTGCTGGTTGGGGAACACTTTCGGCGACAAGGTTTTGCTGTTGAAGAAACTGCTGGTGGGGCTGACGGTGGCATTGACCTTATTGCTGTTAAAAATGGTGAGAAGTATCTGATTCAGTGCAAGCAGTGGAAAGCATATAAAGTTGGTGTGAAAGTAGTAAGGGAACTGTTAGGTGTTATGGTTGGAGCAGCTGCGAGCGGTGGTTTTGTCGTTACATCGGGACAATTTACACACGATGCTGTGGTCTTTGCCAAGAACAACAATATTAGCTTATTGGATGGTAAGGCTTTGCGGAAGATGATTCAAGGGAAGGCAGAGCTACCTGGCTCTGTTAAAAACTCTGAACCAGCTTCTAAACCATATCACACTAACGTGGTGATGTGCTCAAAATGTGGTGCGAAACTTATTTTACGTACGGCAAAGAAAGGCAAAAATGTAGGAAAGCAATTTTACGGCTGCTCAAGTTTTCCGAAGTGCCGGTATACAAAGGAAATATACCCGGATGACATCTAAACACTCTAAATACATGGTGTGTTATCTGACTTTATTGTTT